>JAFYDK010000057.1 GCA_017544805.1 Bacteroidales bacterium
ACCGCTTTTGACGGCTTCCGTTACGGGCGTTTTGATTTCTTACGCGCTGACGGGAACTAATCCGCTATTTTTTTTCAGGGTTTCCAATACGTTTCAGGCAAGTGAATTTTGGGTTTATCTTCTTTTGGGAATTGTCTGTGCCATTTCATCGGTGTATTTTACTAAGAGTTACATTTTTACAGCCAATTTGTTTAAGAAAATCAAATCAGTTTGGCTGAAATTTTTAATCGGCGGTTCGGTTTTGTCGCTGCTTATTTTCTTATTTCCGGCTCTTTTCGGCGAGGGCGGCGACACGATTAACGACTGTATTAACGGTGATTTCAACTTTCTGTTTATGAACGGAATGTACTTGAAAATGAGAAGTAATTCGTGGCTTGTAGTAATGCTTTTGTGGTTTTTGCTGTTGTTGAAACCGGCCGCTACGTCGCTGACTTTTGTGGCGGGCGGTGTCGGCGGAATCTTTATGCCGGCGTTGTTTGTCGGGGCTAACACGGGTCTTTTAACCGCTGTGATTTTGAATTTAATGGGTTTTGCTAACATTCACCCCGAAAACATGGCGTTAGTGGGAATGGCGGGGACAATCGGTGGCGTTTTGCACGCTCCTATGACAGCCGTTTTCCTGATTGCTGCGATAACGGGAAGTTATAAATTGTTAGTGCCGCTTTTAATGGTGTCGGTTTTGTCGTACATTGTTACGAAAAAATTTATCACTAATTCCATTTATACTTTTCAACTTGCTCAGCGTAACGAACTTATGACACATCACGCTGACAAAAAAGTTCTCAACCTTATGAAACTTGACACGTTGATTGAGAGAAATTTTGCGGTTGTTTTTCCTGAGGATTCTTTGCGTGTTTTGGTCAAAGCGGTTGAAGAGACTACGCGGAATATTTTTGCGGTTGTGGATAGGGATAGTAATACGTTTTTCGGTATCATAAAACTTGACAATATCCGTTCTATGATGTTCAAACCCGAACTTTACGACAAAGTTTTTGTGAAGGATCTTGTTTTCAGACCCGATTATACTGTCAGAATTGATGAAAGTATGGATTCTGTTGCCACAAAATTCACCAATTCCGACAAGTTTAATATTGCTGTTTTGGATGAAAACAATAAGTATTTAGGCTTTGTTTCAAGAGCAAAGATATTTTCTGTCTACCGCAGAATGAGTCAGCAGTTGTCAGAGGAATAGTGTTGTTTTTTATTTAGGCTGTTTTTTTTGACCTTTCAATACCTTTTATAACTTTTTCCCAAAAATTGTTTTCACCTTCTGCTCCTAATTTTATACGAAGTTTTTCGTTTTCAAAAATTTGCGGGTTTTGCATCATTAACACTAAATCAGCAACATCTTTGGATATGATTCCTGCATTTCGCATTTTCAAAATTTCATCAAACGAAAATGTCATCAAATACTTACATGTTTGATTTTCAACTAATTTATTCATCGAAAATTCAATTATATTAACAACTTCCGATGAAACTTTTGCCCAAGCATCATTAATATAATCAATAGTTACAATATTATTTTTTAATTCTGGAACATAATACAACAAAGTTGTTTCGATGTAATTAGATGCTTTTTTCACTTCCGTATCAAATATATCAAAAGAATTTCTGATGGGAGTAAAAATATCTTCTTCACCGAAAAACACTCCGACTGAAACCCTAAAATATTTTGCGATTTTTTCTAATGTTTCAAGTGTCGTACTGTTGCGCTGCATAGCCATAGTTAGTGCAGTTTGAGATATTTTTGTCTTATCACTCAACTTTTTTAATGTAATACCAGCCTCATTACATAATTTTTTAATTATCTGTAAATTAATCATTTGTAATAATATTATTCATTATTTGTGAAATTAAATCATTTTTTATTTGAATATTAATTTTATTATTATTAAATTTGCACACAATTTAACAATAAATTTTCTATTCAATTCACAAAAGTATAAAAATTTTGTGAAAAAAATTAAAAATTTTACGATCATGGAAACAATTAAAACAAAGAGTCTTTCCCGTTCACTCTTAAAAGGAACGGTATTAAATTTGGGTCTGCAATTAGCAAACCGCAATCTCAGCAAAAACAATTTTTGGCAAACCTTGCTTGTTGGTGCGGCGGGTGGTTTCGGTGATTATTTCGGCGGAAATGCCGCAATGGGCGCAATCATCGGCGGTGGTAACGCGTTGATTAACAAAACAAAGGATTTCGGTACGGCTGTAAAGTATGCTGCAATAGGCGGCGCAGCAGATTTGCTGTTGAAAGTAAAGGATGCGAAAGCTTTAAAACCATATCAAGATGAGCCAATTCCAATAACTGATGAATTTTTAGTAAAGGCACAAAAAGTTTGGTTTAAAGACTTTCCTATGGAGTATGTAAAAATGTTTACGGTAGAGAATGTAACGCCACGTATCTTGAACGTTATGGAATACCATAACGCCCATGGCGTAACGCAAGAAACAACAATCAAAAATACAAATACTGAAAAAAAATATTTTAGTGGAAAATCTTTGGTTTCTTTTAAAGCGGATGCTTTTTCAAGTGCAAGGTATTTGTTTTACGTGATGGGGCACGAGTTGATGCATGTCTATCAGAACATTCTTCTGAAAGGAGAGCCTTATCCTGACAATCAAGTAGACTATCAAGTTTTGACTAATCTCAAAGAGTTTTATGCATATAATTTTCAAAAAGAAATTCTTGGAGATAATAGTAAAAAACTACCACCTTGTACCGCTGAAGAAATACGAGAAAGCCTCATTAAGTACCCGTTGTACAATGAGAGATTTCAGTATTTCAGTTTCGATTGGATAAAGACTATTAATTTTATATATCCGTTTTAACCATGATAGCTATTTTCATAATTTCAATACTTATATTGATACCAACTGTGCTTAATGCGCAAATTACTGTTAATATGAGCATTGAGTATCAGAAAAATACAGACACAATTTTGAAAGATTCTCTTGTGCCGATGCTCTGTATAGAGTTTAAGAATGAAACAGACATGGCGCAGTATTTTGTGTTGCAGAATACAGAACAATACCCATATTTTGAGATGGGAGGTGTAGCATATTGTTTCGGTACTCCAGAAGATAAGAATAAGTTTTGGAACGATTTTCATTATTTCGTATGTAATGATATGCATTATGTATATTTAAAAAACAGCACAATTGAAATATCTCATGATGATTTCAGAAAGTACAAAGGTGAGGAAATTGAAATAGTGCCAGATTTAACAGCTTCAGAATTCTCTCTTGCGTATGATTATCTACGAAAGCATAGAATTTTGTATTCTAATAAATCCTCACAAATTGTACTTTTGGGTGTTAAGCAAAGTTATTATGTTGTATATGATTTGACAATGTTTTCATTGATAGGCGGTGAATACGAATTTATTTTCGAAATAAAACCGCCTGACAATTCTTTCCCAGATATGATAGCGCAATATCAAAAATGCAAAGAATTTATAGTAAAAGAAACATTAAAATTTAAACCATAAAGATATATGAGTACATCGCAAATTTTTAAAATTAAAAATTTTTCCCTTTCACTCTTAAAAGGAACGGTATTGAATATAGGGTTGCAATTAGCAAACCGCAATCTCAGCAAAAAAATTGTCAAAGGATGAATTCGTATTTAAAAGAGCTCAAACAGATATTTTTACAATTAGGAGGCTCTGAAAGTACATTCCAAAAAGCGTTGAATCATCATAAATCACAATTATCCTTATGAAAATCATTAACTTTATCGGTATATTATTGATTTTGTTGACCTCAACAATCGGCAACAAAATTGCTCCCGGACGGTATTGTACATTTGTAAAAAACGATACCGTCAGGGCTTTTGGACCAACCAAATATGCAGAAAACGACAAATACGGTTTTTGGGTATTTTTAGACCATTGGAATAAAATGGATAATTTAAATTGCGTAATGTATTTCTCTGATAACAAGCGGAACGGTTGGTTAACAGAATTTCAAGGAGATAGTTTGCAAACTAAATCTTCGGAAATTCATTATTTAAATGACACTATTGATGGCGAGGTAAAAATATATAACAGCGACGGCAAATGCAATCAAATTATGACATATAAGCAAGGAGAAGTAATAAAACAACATTTTTTTATTCCCGAAGATTATGCTATTTTTGAGTATGTTGATGGTAAAAAGCCGTACAATATTGATTCTGTATTTTATGATGTGATGTTAAGCGATGAAGAAAAAATACTCTTTTTTTTAGAGGATTTTTGGAATCCCATGAAAGAAGATGATGTTGTTATTTTCAATTCTTGGACTAATAAAATTACAACTATCATCATTGTAATTTGTTGTATATTAATGATTTTAAATTTTTATAATTATGTTAGACACAAAAATTAAAAATTTTTCACGTTCACTCTTAAAAGGAACGGTGGTAAATTTGGGTTTGCAATTAGCAAACCGTAATCTTAGCAAAAACAATTTTTGGCAAACCTTGCTTGTTGGTGGTTTCGGTGATTATTTCGGCGGAAATACCGCAATGGGGGCAATATGAATACATCGCAAATTTCTAAAACAATAATTGTTTTTTAAAGTTTTAGGTAAAAAAATAATTCAAGAATATTAAAAAAAAATACTATTTTTGTCCGTCAAAGAGAAACGCAATGTTAAAAAACGACATTAACAAATACAATAAGCCTTCTGAAGAGTTGTTGCAGAGGATTAGTCTGGGCGAAAATCAATGTCAGGATTTTAAATTTGCCATTACCGATTCTAAAAAAATCGCTAAATCACTTTCTGCTTTCGCCAATACCGACGGAGGAAGTCTTTTAATCGGTGTTAAAGACAACGGAAAAATTGCCGGAGCAAATATCGACGAAGAATATTACATGATTGAAACCGCTGCACAAATTTATTGTCGCCCTCAAGTGGAGTTTTCGCATAAAATTTGGAACGCCGGAAACAAAAAATACGTTTTGGAAATTATTATCCCAAAAGGCACAAAACCGCCTTACAAAGCAAAGGACGAAAAAGGACGGTTTTTAACTTATGTGAGAGTCAATGATGAAAATATTTTAGCTGATAGAGTTATTGCCGAAACACTGAAAAGAGATTCTTCAAAAAAAAATACACGTATTGAATATTCCCGAAGTCAGGATTTTGTGCTCAAATATATCGAAGAAAAAGGAAAAATTAGTGTTTTTGAAGTTCAAAACTATTTGGAAATCAGTAAAATTGAGGCTGAAAATATTTTAATAGACCTGATTTTGGTAGGACTTCTAAAACCCCATTTCGGAGACAAAAACGGTATTTATTATACCTCGATTTAAGAGTAAAAAATACTTTGATTTTATGTTTTTTTCAAAGAAAAAATTATTACCTTTGAGCGGAATTTTTTATCGAAATGAATGAATAATTTTTTTAAGGCGGTTTTTGTGTTTCTTTTAACGGTAACGTTTTTTTCTTGTTTGGAGCAGAAAAAAATCGTTTCCGCATTGCAAGCCGCCAATCAGTTATATTATGAAAGAGATTATAACGCCGCACTTGAAAACTATTCTCAAGTGATTGATTATTATGTCAATAAAGGTCAGCAACCGAGTGGAGAATTACTTTCTGCCGCTGGTAAATGCCATTATTATCTCGGTTCAAAACAAAGGGCGATGGAGTATTTTAAATCCGCCAAAGAGCATAATTTCGCTGACGAACAAACCTCTCTTTTGATGATTCAATATTATGAGAGTGTGGATGATACAGTGATGATTATCAGATGTTTGGAGGATTATGCTTCAGATTATCCTTCAGGTGAGGAAATCGGTTTGGTGCGCGAAAAAATTTTTTTGAAATATTTTGAATTAAAAGATTATAGAAAATGTTTTTACGCTTTTAACAGCCTTTTGAGCGAAACTGCTGACAGAATTGATATTTTGGAAAAATATTACATCGCAGCAAAAAATTTCGGTAACATAAAAAAAACTGAAGAAATAGCTCAAAAACTTTATAACCGCGATCCTAACAATTTTATAGGATTGAGTTTTATGGCACAAAAAACTTTTCACGAGGTTGAGTTAGAATATCAAGAGGCTCTGAAAGTTTATAATGCCAAAAAAAATTCTACGACTCTGAAAGCTTTTAAAAAAAAACAAGAGGAGTTGAAACCAAAATATACACTTGCAAAGGCTTATTATACAAGACTTTACAAATTATATGGACGAAAAGAAGACGCAGCCGATTTGTCGGTTATCTTTCTTAGATTAAACGAAAAGAAAAATTCGGATTATTATTTAAAATTATCTAAAAAGAAATAAAAAAAATGACTTTAACGGAACAAATTCAGCAGGACATGAAGTCCGCTATGAAAGAAAAAAATCAGGCTCAACTTGCAGCCGTAAGAGCAATCAAAGCTGAAATTCTTTTGGCTCAAACCTCCGGCAAAACCGAAACCGTTTCTGATGCCGACGTTTTGAAAATCATTCAAAAAATGGTAAAACAGCGTCAAGATTCAATTGCGATTTACAAAGAGCAAAACCGTCAGGATTTAGTTGATGAAGAGACCAAACAGTTGGAATTTATAAAAAGTTATTTGCCCAAACAAATGTCAGAGGCTGAAGTGGAACAAGCTGTTTCTAAGATAGTTAGCGAAACAGGCGCAACCTCTATCAAAGATATGGGAAAAGTTATGAAAGCTGCAAATGCTGCTCTTGCTGGAAAGGCGGAGTCAAAAGTAATTGCTGACATCGTTAAAAAACTTTTGTCATAAAGGATGGAAAAACTTTCGATGGAACAACTCGGCAGGATTTCGGTTGAGGAATACAAAAATTCTAAGAAAACGCCTGCCGTTGTTGTTTTGGATAATGTCAGGAGTGCGTTGAATGTAGGTTCGGTTTTTAGGACCTCGGACGCTTTTAGAATTGAGAAAATTTTGTTGTGCGGCATAACGGCTACTCCGCCTAACGCAGAAATTCGAAAAACCGCTATTGGTGCAGAGCAATCTGTTGATTATCAATATTTTAAAACAACAGTTGAGGCTGTTAAAACTCTCAAAGACTCCGGTTACACGATTATTGCCGTAGAGCAGGCAAAGGAGAGTGTTATGATTGAAAATTTGGATTTGTCGGGGATTGAAAAAGCGGCTTTAGTTTTCGGAAACGAAGTCAAGGGCGTTGATGATAACGTTATGGAAATGTGCGACTTATGCGTGGAAATACCGCAATTTGGAACAAAACATTCCCTGAATATTTCCGTTAGTGCGGGAATCGTGATTTGGGAGGTTTTTAGACAATTAAAAGACCGATGAAACGTATTTTTTTAGTGCTTTTTATTTCTATGATTTTGGGCGTTGTTAAGGCTCAAAATGCTGACGATGTAAACCTTGCATATTCTTATTATAATTCAAATGAATATGAAAAGGCTTCTTATCTGTTTGAAAATCTGTATAATAAGACAAAATCAAAGCATTATTTCACTTATTATGTTAATTGTCTTATTAATATCGAAAATTACGAAAAAGCCGAAAAAGCCGTCAAAAAACAGATTTCAAATTATAAAGCGGATTTAACGTACAAAATACTTTTGGGCTATGTTTATAAACGTGAAAATCAGTTAGATAAGGCGCAAGAGGAATACGAAAACGTTATTTCGCAAATTAAGCCGGATAGAAACCAAATCATTCAATGTCTGAATCAGTTTTCTACGGTTAGCGAACCGGATTATGCTGAAAAAACGCTGTTAAAAGCCCGTGAACTCTTGAATGAAAGTTTCAATTACGAGTTGTTTTCGGTTTATGCGGGTTCACGAAATTTCAAAAAAATGGCTCAAGCGGGTTTGGATTTAATCGAAGAAGACGAAGGCAAATTGAGCACCGTTCAAAATATGTTTCAGTATTACATCAACTCCGATGTTAATGATGAGTTTTATAATATTTTGCGCTCTGACATTGTTTTGCGGATTCAGAAAAAGCCGACTGTTGTAATGTCTGAATTTTTGATTTGGCTTTTTTTGCAGAAAAAGAATTTTAAAAGTGCTTTTACCCAAGCTAAGGCCTTAGACAAAAGACTTTCAGAACAAGGACAGCGTTTGGTGATGTTGGGCGATGAGGCGTTAGCAGCGAAAGATTACGCCGCTGCTTCAGATTGTTATTCTTACGTTACCGCTAAGGGTGAAAACTGTCCTTTTTACAGACGGGCATTGTTTGGCGTTTTAACCTCTATGTACGAACAAGTTGTGGAGGGGACGATAACAGATTCCCTTCAGATTTCGTATTTAGAGTCCCAATATATCAAAACTTTCAACGATTTTGGTATCAACAATCAGGTTATCAACGAGGTAAAAAATTATTCCACGCTTGAGACCTATTATTTGAACAATCCTGAAAAAGCCAAAGATTTAATCGAAAAATCGCTTCAAGTTCCCTCTCTGAATTATTCACAAAGGGCACAATTGAATTTACTTTTGGGCGGTATCGAACTTTTTATGGGCGATGTTTGGGCGGCAACAATGACCTTCGCCAAGGTTGAAAACGATAACAAACAAAACGAATACGGCGACATGGCTAAATTTTCAAAAGCAAAAATAGCCTATTACACGGGTAATTTTAAATGGGCAGCCTCTCAACTTGACGTTTTAAAAGCCGCGACGACAAAACTCGTTGCTAACGATGCAATGGAGCTTTCTCTTTTAATCTCTGACAATGCCGAACGTGTGAACTCTGTTGTCGGCGATACGTTAAGCCCGATAGACGAAAACTTAAATTCAAGCGTTGATTTGAGAATTTATGCCCGTGCTGATATGTATTATTCTCAAAATCAGTTCGATAAAGCTGTCGCATCCCTTGATTCAATTGTCGAAAAATACCCACAATCTGCCCTTATTGATGAATGTCTGTTTCTCAAAGCCAAAATCTACGAACGTAAACGTAATTGGCAAAACTCCGCATTCTATTACAAAAAAGTCTCCGACGAATACTCGTACGATATTTTAGCCGATAAAGCTGCATTTCAATACGCCGAAATTTCATACAAAAAACTTAACGACATCGAAAACGCAAAGAATTACTACATGAAAATCCTAACTAATTACCCCGGTAGCGTTTACGCCGTCAATGCCCGCGAAATGTACAGATTAATCGAAAAGAAATAATAAATGCACTACCTACGGTAGCGGGATCGCCTCAAGCCGGCGGGGCTGTTCTTTCTTGAAAGAAAGAACCAAAGAACTTTTAATACTTATCTTCAATGCGTTAGGGGCTGTGGTTTTAAGACCACAGCCCCTAACGCATTGAAGATAAATTTTATAAAAGTTTTCCGGTTCCCTTTTTCAAAAGGGAACGCCCCCGCGGCGAGCGGCGAACCCACAACTATAAGTAGTTTATTTTATAATTTCTTTGATTATAGTTGTCATTTTTGGTTCGGCTTTAGCTGCTGCTCGTTGAACTTCTTCGTGAGTTGGTTTTTCAGTTGTTCCGATACCCATATCAGTTATGACAGACAGTGCGAATACGGGTAGAGACATGTGTCTTGCAACGATAACTTCGGGAACGGTACTCATTCCGACGGCGTCAGCACCGGCGATGTTAAAGAATTTGTATTCAGCCGGGGTTTCAAATGTCGGGCCTGTAACACCGATGTATACACCTTTTTGGAGATGGATATTGTGTTTTTCGGCGATTTCGAATGCTTTTTGAATGTATCGTTTGTCGTAAGCTTCTGACATTTCAGGGAAACGAGGTCCGAGTTCGTCGATATTTTTACCGATTAGCGGGTTAGTACCGAAGAGGTTTATATGGTCGGTGATGACCATAATATCGCCAACTCTGAACGAGGTGTTCATTCCGCCTGATGCGTTACTTACGATTAGCAGTTTTATTCCAAGGGCTTTTAACACTCTGACAGGGAATGTTACTTGCTGCATAGTGTAGCCTTCGTAGAAATGGAAACGTCCTTGCATGGCAACAACTTTTTTGCCGGACAAGTATCCGAAAACTAATTGGCCTTTGTGTCCTTCGACCGTTGAAACGGGGAAGTTAGGAATATCTGAATAGCTCAAAGTTTTGTAAACTTCGATTTCGCTTACGAGATTGCCTAATCCCGTACCGAGTATAATACCTATTTCCGGTTGAAAATCAACGCACTGTTGTATGTAACCGGTAGTTTGTTGTATCTTCTGTAACATATTTTAAAAGTTGATTGTTAAACTTTTCTTGGTCATCTGTTTCTTTAAGACTTAGGAAATTAACTTTTACGGGCAGGAAAAACATTTTTTTGCGTATTTCCTGTTCAAAGTTCAATTCGTTTAGTCTGACTGCATCTTTTTCGGTTGTTATTATGATTTTGTCAGCGGAAAGCGATTTGAAACTTTCGGTTATTTTCTGAATGTCTTTTTTCCTAAAATTGTGATGGTCTTTGAATTTGATATGTGTTATTTTTTGTGAAAATGTTTTCTTGATATAATCTTTTAATGGTTCGGGGCTTGCGATTCCTGTGATTAACAGGATTTCCGTATTTTCTGTAATTTGCGGAGTTTCAGTGTTTTGATCGAAAACGCTTTTTAAATCCGTGTATTGAAAATTTGTAAAATATATAGCTTGAGAGGGTAGTTTGTTAAGATTTTTAGCGATAATATTTCTTTCAATCGGTTTCAAATCTTCAGGACATTTTGTAACGATTATAATGTGAGCTCTTGAGATATTTTTAGATGATTCTCTGAGCTGTCCGTAGGGGAGGAGATGATCTTCGTACAGAGGTCTGTTATAATCGGTAAGCAGAATGTTTACAAGCGGCACAACGCTTCTGTGCTGAAACGCATCGTCAAGCACTATTAATTGATTATCAATGTTTTTGTTAAGTATTTTATTAATTCCTTTTATTCTGTCTTCGCAAACGGCAACAAATGCTTTTCCTAAAAATTTTTGAGTCATTTGTTTTGGTTCGTCTCCGATTTCGGCAACGGTTGAATTTTTGTTTGCCTGAATGTAGCCTTTGGTTTTGCGTTTGTAACCCCGGCTCAGAATTGTTACATTAAATTTGTCTTTTAGTAAATTAACAATATACTCTGTGTGCGGAGTTTTGCCCGTTCCGCCGACCGTGATGTTACCAACGGATATTACGGGCGAGGAAAATTCATGGGATTTTAAAACTTTGTTATCGTAAAGAAAATTTCTCACGGCAGTTATCAAGTAATAAAATCCCGATAATATTTTGAAGAAAAAGTTTTTCATAAATACTTCTTATTCTGTTTTTTTCAAGCTAACATTTTATTCGTTGTGCTTGTTCTGAAATAAATTTGAGAGCTTGTTTTTCGTCAATCAAAGTTGCGTGACCGTTTTTAGCGATGATTTTGCCTTTTGCGATTACGAGTTTGATATCAGAGATGTTTCTGTTATAAATCAAATGTTTAATTAAATTGTTGCTATCAAGCTCGAACGGTGAATTATTTTCAAAAACGATTAAATTGTTTTCACCGTCGCCGTCAAAGCCGTTTATTTGAGTATAACGGTGTACGGCATTAAGCCTTTGGAACGCCGTTTTTAGTGAGATTTCATTGTCTTTGTTGATTGCCTCGAAATATGCGTGCGACATATTCTCCGGCATTGATGCGCCTGAAAAATCTGATCCGAACATGATGTTGTCATCAAGCCAAATAGAATTGAAAGGTTTTACGGCTCGTCTGAAATTACCTATCGGATTGTGTGTTATCCAAGCCGGTTTGTTTTTTATATAACTGCGTTCATCATCGCTGATGTAATTAGCATTTGTTAAAACCGTGGATTTATAATCCATAAGACCTGATTCGTAAAGCCTTAAAATAACGGTTCTACGTTGGTCTCTCATCGTATTGATTTGATCGATTTCGTCTTCAGCGGCATTTATGAGAACGCCGATATTTTTTTCGCGGCAGGTTTTTGCAACCGTTTCAAAAAGTTCACGGCTTGCAAGATACGATGCTGCAATGCCCATAAGCCCTTGATTAGAGGCTATATAATCTGTGTTTTCGCGGACAGCTTTTTCTGCTTGGGCATAACCGCCTGCCTCGCAAGCGGCATAACTTTGAAGCGTGCTGATTCCTACTTCAGCAAAGGCTTTTGCCGTTACGGCTAAAGAGCCTTCAATAAATTTGGAACTTTCGTTTCTGCATATAGCAAATGTCGTTCCGCTACGTGCGGCATTTATTGCGGCGTAAAGTGCTGAGGCATAGACTAAATCTTTGTCTATAAACTTGTCAATATTCCAAAGCACGTCGCTGACATAACGGAAATATGTTGATTCTTTTTTTGTAAAAACTTTTGCATTAGCGGCTAAAGATAATCCGGGTCGCATATAAGCATCAGCAAACGAGTGCATTATATATTTCCCCGAACAATCAGCTACAACATCTCCGACTTCAGGTGTGTATGTACCGTAATCATAAAAAGCTAACGCTTGTCTGTCTTCGTAGACAACAACGTCTTTTTTTACAAATTCCAATGTGGAATAATTGATATAAGTTCCGTTTTTTAAAACTAAAGACATTTGTTTTGCAATCAAAAAGGAATTTTTTTTATTTTAAGTAAAGGACTCTTGTTGTATGATATGTTTTTTGATTAATCCAATACCAACAAGAGCCCCTTGAAAAACAAAAGACTAATTTTGATGTTGTTCTCTCAAAAGGTCAAGAACCGTTTTAACGGGAGAAAATGTTTCAATCGGCACTTCTACGAAAATTGTGTTCCAGTCTGACATTGCGCCGTTCCAAAGTCCGGGGCGTTCGATTGATTTTAGATTTCTGCCGTTTTTCGATTTGTGTGAAATAAAACCTGTCATAGGATCGGTGAATTTCCTTAAATCGTATTTCTTGCCTTCGCAGTCCGTTAAATCGCAAACCAAATCAACGGGGTTGAAATGAGTTGATTTCTTTACGATTGCCTGACTTTGAGGATCTTTGGAATCGATTTGAGAACTTTCAACGATTTGCAGTGAAGTTGTTCCGTCGCTATTTTTAGCCCAAAAAGGACCGCCGCCGGGTTCGCCTTCGTTTTTGACCATGCCGCAAATTCTGAGCGGGCGTTTGAGTTTTGCTAAAAGTTTTTCTGCTTTTTCCTTGTCAGGAAGGTTGAGAAAACTTTCAGGAAATTCCACGCAAAGTTTTTTGCTGACAAAAACGTATGCCTCGTCCAACTGTTGTTGAGAGGGGTTGTTTTCGAGAATTTTTATATAATCGGCGATGTTTTCTTTTGTTTTAAGAAGATAACCCGCCAAAGCTGTTTTATATTTTACCGTAGCCTCTTTTCTTGAATCGGGAACTACGTTGTCGATGGTTTTAATGAAAACCAAACGAGAGTCGATGTCATTAAGATTTTCAATCAGAGAGCCGTGTCCTGCGGGGCGGAAAAGCGGAGTGCCGTTTTCGTCGCGGAAAATTTCGTTGTTGTCATCAACAGCTATCGTATCCGTAAAAGGTTTCTGTGTTGAAAAATTTATGTCAAGTTTGCAATTGTATTTCTCTTCAAAAAATACTCTTGCCTTTTCTACGAATGTCGAAAAGAATCCCAAATGTTCGGGCGATACCGTAAAATGAATTCTTACGTTTTTGCCTGATTTAGCGTACATAATGCCTTCAGCAATATGTTCTTCTACGGGAGTTCGGGACGTGTTTTTGTAACGGTGAAATTCGATAAGACCTTTAGGAAGGTTGCCGTAATTAAGACCGTCTTTTGATATAACACTTTCCACGAGCTCTTTAGGTTTGTGAGCCTGAAGCATTTCTTTTACCGACATACCGTATTTGCCGTAAACAATTTTTTGCAAATTGTCATAAAAAGCAAATCTGTCGATATTGTCCACAAATCTGCGTGCCGGGGAGTTGACATCGTTGAATTTTTGTTTTTGCTCCTGCGAACCGTTGTATTCGGAAACAAAAACAAATAAATCTTTAAACATTCTTGATGCCGCTCCTGAAGCAGGAACAAATTTTACAATACTGATATTTTCCGCTTCATTGGAATATTTTTGAGAAAATTTGTTGATTTCCTCCTCTGTCAAACACCTGATACCATCGTTAGGCGTAGCAGGACGGACTAATTCCAAAAACGGAAAACCTGTCTTGTAAAAATTCAACTGACGGTCGATTTCCTCAACCTTAATTCCGCGCTCAGCGAAATACTTTATATCTTTTTCTGTATACATAGACAAACGTTTTTGTTCATTAATAACAAAAAAGTCCGGTTAAAAAATAACACGCCGGACTTTTTTCAAAAAAAATAACACTTAAAATCAAACAAGATATGAAAACAATTTTAGTCTTTATCCGGGTCTTGAAAAAAAACTCGGGAGAAAAAATTACGCAATCACTGCGGTTTTTAACTATTTCTCAAAAGCAAATTTAAATCACTTTTTTATTTCGACCAAATTTTTTTCGTACTTTTTTTCAAAAATTTTCCCCTACATTAAAATCTTGCCGTTGTGGTCTCGTTTTCTACGAGTTTGAGGGTTACCACATCACCGGGTTTTACAGAGTGCATGAAAGCATCTTCTTTGCCCGGAAACAGAACGGTATATTTTTTTAAGAGTGCGTTTGCCTGCTCTTCCAATGAGGAATCCATTCTTTTAGCTTTGCTGATGTAATCGGCTGCCACCCAGTAAATTTCTCTGCGCATGAACTCATCGCTTGCGTACATACCTGCGTTAGAGCCGTAAATTGCACCGATTAACATATAAGGTGCTGCATTTTCGGAATTGAGTTCCAAAGACTTTTTAGCAAAACCTATTGCTTGAGTATATTTTTTCTGATAATTGGCTACCAAAGCAGCCTCGTAAAGGTAGTTTGACCTTTTTTTAGAATCAGTTTCAGAGTTCAAAGCCTCGGCATAATATTCGGCAGCTTTGTCGTATTGCTGGTTTTTCTTGTTGTAACGGGCAATAGCAATTGCGGCTTCAGTACCGGGATTTTCTTTGTAAAGTTTTTCAGCTGTTTCTGCGTAGAGTTTGCTGCCTTCGCAATTAACGTCAGACATTACTTTGCTTAAATTAGCAACCTCTTCTATTGATGCGGGTAAAGTGTATTTCGCGTCAAAAAGTTTGTCAAAATCAGCTTGATAATTGTTGAAACGCGAAAGATTTTTGTTGATTGAACTCAACACTTTGTCGGCTTGCTCTTTGTATTTATCATCACCGTTTTCGTAATTCTTTCTGATATTCAAAATATTGGGAACCAATGCGTTGAAAAGTTCTTCAGAGGAAATAGCTTTTTTAGCATAAAGGTTGGCTGCCAATTGGAAATACGCAGAAACGGTGCTGATTTCAGCTTTTTCGCCGCTTAGGGCAATAGATTTAGCGTAAATGTGATAAGCCTCGAGATAAGCTGTATCGCTTTTGCGGAATTTCTGTACATCGTATGCCATACGGCTCAAAACAGAAGCCTCTTCTCCGTAGTTTGCAATTCTCTGATTATAAATGATTTTAATGGTATCGACGTACGCATTTATAAGGTTTTTGTCTTGAGTTCCTCCAATGAGGCCTTTGTAAATTTTAACACCGTCTACGTAAACAGTCTTGCTAAAAGAAGGACAATCGTTGAAAACTTGTCTGTACATGTTTACTGCATTGTGATAGGATTCTACATTGAGGAATTCCTTATAAATCGAATAGTTAACGGCGCAACCGTCATTTTGTGCGCTTGCATTCAAACCGGCAAACGCCATTGTCGCAATCATTAAAAACTTTTTCATATCAGCTTTGTTGTTTTTTATTTTATTTTTTTTCTACTACGTTGCAAAAGTAGTGTAAAACATTTACTTAAAAGCGAATGTAACTTAAATTTTTTTTTAATTTTTCCTAAAAAATACTTAAAGCGACAACATTTCTCTTACAGTTTTTGCGATACTTTTTTGATCAAAACCGCAAACTCTGTATAAATCTTGTTGAGTTCCGTGTTCGATAAACTTGTCAGGAATACCTAAACGCTTAATTTTTGCATGATAAAAATTATCAGCGGCATATTCCAAAATTGCCGAACCAAAACCGCCTTGAAGACAATTATCTTCAACGGTAATTATTTTATTAAACTTTTGAAAAATCTTATCTAACAGTTCAGTATCAAGCGGTTTTATAAAACGCATATCGTAATGTGAGGGAAAAATATTTTCGTTTTTCAACTCTTTTAACGCGCATTTTACTTCATATCCGGCCGTTCCGATTGAAACTATTGCAATATTTTCACCTTCAGAGATTTGTCTGCCTTTTCCGATTTTTAATTCTTGAAACGGTTTTTCCCAATCAGGATTATGACCGTTGCCTCTTGGATAACGGATTGAGAAAGGTTTACCGGCTTTGTAGGCAGTAAACATCAAATTTCTTAAATCTTCTTCATCCATCGGTGCTGAGACGATTAAATTAGGAATATGTCTTAAATATGAAATATCAAATGCTCCTTGATGCGTTGCTCCGTCAGCACCGACCAATCCTGCACGGTCGAGGCACAGAATTACGGGCAGACGCGGTAAACAAACATCGTGAATTATCTGATCGTAAGAGCGTTGCATGAAGGTCGAATAAATGTTGCAAAACGGGATTAACCCTTGAGCAGCCATTCCCGCTGAAAATGTTACGGCGTGTTCTTCGGCAATTCCTACGTCAAAAACTCTGTCGTGAAATTTTTCTGCCATTATGTTCATCGAACAACCCGAAGGCATAGCGGGCGTAACTCCTACGATTTTAGAATCTTGCTCGGCTAATGTTAAAAGTGTTTTTCCGAAAACGTCTTGAAATTTCGGTCCTAAAATTTCATTTTGTTGCGGCGAATTGTCAAGCTTTTGACCCGTCTCGATGTTAAAAGCGGAACTTGTGGCGTGCCATTTCGTCTGATTTTCTTCAGCGAATTTGTAACCTTTGCCTTTTTTGGTGATAACGTGCAGAAGTTTAGGACCTTTGATGTTTTTCATCTCCGTTAAAATTTCCGAAAGATGAACCACGTCATGACCATCCACAGGCCCGAAATATCTGAATCCGAAACCAGAAAAAAGGTTGGAACGTTTCATGACGATATATTTGATACCGTTTTCTACCTTTACCAAAAAATCCCTTGTGGAAGGCACTAATCTGTTGAATTTTCCCAAAACGTTCCAAACATCGTTTTTCACTCTGTTGTAAGTTTTGGAAGTTGTTATGTCCAAAAGATAATTGTTTAATGCGCCTTGATTAGGGTCGATTGCAATGTGATTGTCGTTTAGGATTACAAGTAAATTCGACTTTTGAATTCCGGCATTGTTAAGCCCTTCAAAAGCCATACCGCCTGTCATCGAACCGTCGCCGATGACAGATATAACGTGCTGATCTTCTCTTTTTAACAGTTTAGCAGCCACAGCCAAACCGAGGGCTGCGCTTATTGAAGTGGAAGCGTGTCCGACGGTAAAAGCATCGTATTCGCTTTCGTCCCTATTAGGAAAGGGACTCAGACCGTGAAAAGAGCGCAATGTTTCAAACATTTGTTTTCTGCCCGTGAGAATTTTGTGGGCATACGCCTGATGTCCTACGTCAAAAACAATCTGATCGTAGGGCGTATTATAAACATAATGTAACGCTACAGTAAGTTCAACGACACCCAATGTAGCGGCAAAATGCCCCGGATGACGGCTGATAACCTCGATTATAAATTGTCTTAATTCGTTGCAGAGTTCAGGCAGACGGTCTTTGGACAATTTTTTTAAATCGGACGGATTGTTTATATTGTCTAAAAGCGGATACACGTTTTTTTTCTAAAAATTCCCGCAAATATATAAAGTTAGTTTGAATAAAAAGTATTTATTTTGCAAATTTAAACAGAATTTTAATATTAATTATGATTGAGTATTATCTCATAATGCGGAAAATGACTGTGGGCAAAATCATTAATTTTTTCAAGAGATTTTTTTCGATTTTGTTATCAAAAATGTTTAGAAAACTGAGAATCAGTGGTATGCCTTGGTCTTATTCGATAGAACCGACCAATCTTTGCAATCTCAATTGTAGGGAATGTGCATCGGGTTTAGGGCTTTTAAAGCGTAAGAAAGGTGTTATGAGTTATGAAGATTTTATGACGGTATCGGATAAAATAGCACCCTTTGCATTGAATTGTTTTTTGTATTTTCAGGGCGAACCGTTTTTGAATAAGGATTTTTTGAAAATGGCGGAATATGCTGATAAAAAGAAAATTTTTACAGCGACTTCCACTAACGGACACTTTATCAATAGAGAGGTGGCAGAAAAAACTGTTCTTTCCGGTCTTGATAAGATAATTATCTCGTTTGACGGCAATACTCAAGAAAATTATTCTGCTTATCGTAAAGGCGGTGACTTAGAAAAAGTTATAACGGCGATAAAAGAACTTTCAGCGGCGAAAAAACGTTTGAAAAAACTTACGCCTGTGATTGAGGTTCAGACTATTGTCAACAGAATTAATGAAAACGAGTTGAAAAATATCAAACGTTTTGCTTTTTCTTTAGGTGCTGACAAGTTTTATTTTAAGACTATGCAGATTGAGAAATCAGAGGATTTTCAGGTTTTTAAAACCTCAATTGATAAATTTTCGCGTTATGATGAACAGAACCGTTTGAAAAAGAAAGTCGGTTTTTGTAATCGGATTTTGAATTCAGCGGTTATTACGATAGATTCTTTTGTCGTAGTTTGTTGTTATGACAAAGATGCTGATTTTAGGCTCGGTAATTTGAAAGACAATGATTTAAAAGAGATTCTTTTGTCTGAGAACACTTTAAAAATCTTAACGGCTATCGAGTTTAATGAGAAACATCGTCCGAAAATGTGTGCAAATTGCGGCGGGTAATTTTTTTTTAAGGATTTTGAAATCTCAAATCAATCTGTTACCTTTGTAAAAAAAAATATGGATTGATGAAAAAGTAAAGGAAAAAATATCTAAAAAGTTGGATATAAAATGTTGAAAAAATTTTTGCAGTTTATTTCTGATAATCAATTGTTTGATATAAAAAATGATACGGTTTTGCTTGGAGTCAGCGGTGGTCCTGATTCTGTGGTAATGGCGGATTTGTTTTTTAGGGCCAAAATACGTTTTGAGATTTGCCATGTCAATTTTAATCTGCGCGGAGAAGATTCTGTTGCGGATATGGAATTTGTAAAAAATCTTTGCGAAAAATATTCTGTGCATGGTTCGTTTTATAGCGTTGATACTAAGGAATATGCACGTAAAAATAAACTTTCTATCGAAATGGCGGCAAGGAATTTCAGATATTCTAAATTTGAAGAAATTTCTTTAGAAAAAAAAATTCCTTATATTGCCGTTGCTCATCACGGCGGCGATGCAGTTGAAACTTTTTTGCTCAATCTTACCCGTGGTGCGGGTCTGAAGGGTTTGACAGGAATACGTGTTAAAAACGGTAAAATTATAAGACCCTTGCTTTGTTTTTCCCGTTATGAAATTATGGATTATATTGAAAAACAAGGACTTAGCTTTAGAACCGATAAAACCAATTTTGAAAACGATTATACCCGTAACAAAATCAGGAATCAGATAATTCCGCTTTTTGAAACGATTAATCCCTCTTTCAAAAATAATGTGGCTTTAACGATGAAATTCCTTTCGGGGGCGGAAAAAATTTATGAAAATGCGGTTTCTTTTCAGCGTGAAAAAATTATCAAAAAGGAAGACGGATTTTTGAAAATTAATATTTCGGATATTGAAAAATTTTGTGCGCCTGAAATTTTACTTTTTGAAATTTGTTCTGCTTACGGTTTCAACAGAACCCAAACCGATGAAATTTTCCTTTCGCTTTCCTCTCAAAGCGGAAAACTTTTTTATTCTTCGGGGTATCAAATTTTGAAGGATCGTAAGGAATTGATAATTAGTAAATTAAAACCTCAAAGCATTGATTCTCAAATCGAAATTACAATCTCTGATGTTATTTCGGGAGGGGTTGAAAAGGCATCGAATTTGGAGTTTACGATTATCGAAAACAAGGATTTTTCGCCTCAACGAGATGTTAAAACTGTTTATTATGATTTTAACGAAGTGGTTTTTCCGTTGAAAATTTCTTCATGGCACAGCGGAGATGTTTTTTTGCCATTCGGGGCAAAGGGAAAAAAGAAAATCAGCGATTTATTAACCGATAAAAAGCTTAATCTTGTTGAAAAACAGAGGGTTAGAGTTTTACGTTCGGGCGAAAAAATCATTTGGGTAATCGGTCTTAGAGCCTCTAATTATTTTAGGGTAACGGACAAAACAAAAAAAATTTTGAAAATAACGTTAATTGAATAAAGTTTTTTATGCAGAGAAAAAAAAAATATATATCTTTGCATATCCTTTAACATAATTAATAGAGCGGAATATGTCAAAAATATTTTACGGATTAGGAGGAATTGCGGCTGTTTTAGGTGTAATTCTCCTCATTTCTGGACACGGTATCATGGGAGTTATATCTTTGGTATCGGGTGCTGTAATAATGTTGGCAACCCTTTTTGCCACGAAATTAATAGATGCAGGCAGTCAAGGAAATATTGTCTCGGGTCAAGACGGTAATCTTTCGGTGGAGATGAAAATCAATCAAGCGATTTCCGGCGCAAGACAAAACAAGTTTAAGGCGGAGAGTGAAATTCGCAGACTTACTGCTTGGAGCAACGATGCAATTTTTACTGCTTATCATCAGGAATACGAAAAAGTAGGTGCTAATTATCAGAAAGATGCTTTGCTTGATAATTACAATGAAATTCGTGAAAAATACGGAACCTCTCTTAGTTTTGAAACTATGGAAAAATGTGACGGCATTGTCAAGGATTATGCTCAAAAAATCGAAGGTTACAAATCCCGTATTGATGTTTTTGACAAGCAGGAGTTGGAATATACGGAACTTAAAAATAAAATTAAAGCCGTAAAACAACACGAAAAGATGATGAACAAACTTCAGGCTCACAAAAGCAAAATTGAGGCTGCCTCCGAAAGAGAAGCCGCTTCTATTGTAGCAGGTGATTATGATATGGCTCATCTTACGATGGACTCCATCGCAAAGGAAGTTTCTGAAAAAGAAGAATATTTCAGGCAACTTGATAAGATAAATTATCAACTTGGCAGTTAAGAATTTGATTATTTTAAAAAAAAATATAATTTCTAATTAAAAAAACAATGAGAAAATTAATAGTAGCAGGCAACTGGAAAATGAATACTTCCGTTGCAGAAGGTGTAGAATTAGCAAAAAAAGTAAGCGCATACGCTGAACAAAAAAATTTGCCCGCCGGCAAACAAATCGTAATTGCTCCGCCTTTTACGCATCTTGCTCCCGTAGCTCAAGTTATCAATGCTGACAAAGTAATTCTCGCAGCTCAGGATTGTGCAGCAACCAAAAACGGTGCTTATACCGGTGAGGTTTCAGCATCTATGCTTAAAGGTCTGGGCGTTAAAGCCGTAATTCTCGGACACTCTGAGCGCAGACAGTATTTCAAAGAAAACTCTGAAATCCTTCTCAAAAAAATAAAACTCGCTTTGGAAGAAGGTCTTGACGTAATTTTCTGCGTAGGCGAAACCAAAGATCAAAGAGAAGCTGGTCAGAGCCTTTATTTCAACGTTGTAAAAGCACAGTTGGTTGATACGGTTTTCACTCTTACAAAAGAGGAATTCTCAAAAATCATCATCGCTTACGAACCTGTATGGGCTATCGGAACTGGTCTTACAGCATCTCCCGAACAAGCACAAGAAATTCATGAATTTATCCGTAAGGAAGTTGCTGCTAATTTCGGTGACGAAGTTGCTCAAAACACAACTATCCTTTACGGCGGTAGCTGCAAAGCATCTAACGCAGCGGAAATTTTCGCTAAAAAGGACGTAGACGGCGGTCTTATCGGTGGTGCAGCCCTTAAAGCCGACGATTTCGGAAAAATTATTGATGCCCGTTAAGGGAATTAAAAGTTTTTAAATATTGGCGGCTGACAGCGTGAAATACTTAATTTATCGCAGTCAGCCGTTTTTTGTTTTATAAAAAATCTAAAAAAACGTGCCGGTTATGAAGAAAATTCTAATGATATTTTTAGCGGTATTTTTTGTTTTAGCCGTTGAAAAAGAATCTTTTGCACAAGAAGAAAAAGTTTTGTTTTCTGTTTCTTCGGATTTTCCAAAACAGGTGGAAAGTTATATGGGTATCAAAACTACCCTTAACAAAGAATTGAAGGCGGAAGTAAGGAAGTTTACCGAAAAGTTAGAAAAAAATGTAATTTCGGGCGAATATGTTGAGCAAATAGTCAACCTAATGAATTCTTATGCCGCCAAACGTGCCAATCCTACTACGCACATGCTGACTGTAATAAGAATTTTTAATGCGTTTTGGGATAAAAATCAGACCGGACAGTTTAAAGTTTGGCACGATTATATTATGCATTTAATCGGCAGGAATGTTCCTCTTATTCGATTGAATGAGATTATGAATTTTACTGTTAACCTTTTGCTTTACAATAGTTTGGAATATGCTGCTTCAAAAAATTGGTATCTTTCGTCCTCCTCATATATTTTGAAGGTTACTCCTGATTTATACGGCGCAGACGAAGACCTTTTGACGGTGGAATGTCAAAACACCGACATCCGTTGTCGTATGAAAAACGATACTTCTCTTGTAATTTATTCTACATCAGGCGTTTATACGCCTTCTACGCACGAATGGAAAGGTAAAAACGGTAAAGTTGATTTTCGCCGAGGCAACCTTTCTCCCGATAGTATTTATGCTGAACTTCCTGAATATGTGATAGATACCCGCAGTCCTCAGTATTCGGTAGAAAATGTAACGTTTTATAATCGAAAATATTTTCAAAAAGGACTAAAAGGACATTTTGAAGACAAAGTCGTTCTTAACGGCACGGGCGAAAAAGCTCGTTATCCTCAGTTTAAAAGTTATGCAACCGATATTAAAATCGAAAATCTTGTCGACGGTATCGACTATGTCGGCGGTTATGCTCAAAACGGTGTGATATTTTCAGGTATGGTTTCTGACAGTTTGGGAACTTCGTATTCGCAAATTGTTTTCAAGCGTGACGGTAAACCTTTTATTACAGCCTCCTCTCGTGCATTTGTTTTCGGTCTTGATAAACTTGACAGCCAAAAAGCTAAAATAGAAATTAATAACGGTCAGTCAGGCGTGAGAATAACGCACATCGGTTTGAAATTAAAATATAATTCTAAGACCCAGCAGTTAATACTTTTTAGAGGTACTAACGAGTCGGAGGTTGCCGAATTTGTTGATGATTATCACAATCTTTATATTGATGCTAATCAGTTGGAATGGAAACTCAACGATACGGTGATTTATTTCGCAACGCGTCCTGCCGCGCCTAATAATTATGCCACGTTTAAATCCAAGGATTATTTTTCTCATGCAGAATGGAACGAGTTTCAAGGGCCGGAAAACACTAACTGGCTGGTTATTTTAAGAAATCTTTTTTACGGCGATGCCCGTTCTCAATATACCTCAAGGGAGATTCAGCAATATGTTAATGCTAAATACAAACTTATTTTAACAGAGGTTCAAGTTCATCAAATGCTTTTGAAATTGGCGTATAAGGACTTTTTGGAATATGACATTTCGGAGCGTACACTTTATAATTTTACGCAGAAGTTTTGGGATTGGATTAATTCTCACAACCGCAAAAGCGACAGTTTAAAAGCTATTATTAGAAAAAATCCTAACTTCGATGCAAATATTCACGGTGAGGACAAAGACTATGATAATATTATTATCAATTCAAAACCGAAACCGAAAAAAGATTCAAAGCAACAAAGTCAGGACAAAGCACAAAACGACGAACTCATGGAGTTGATTGAAAACACTCAGTCTATTGTAAAAAACTATGTTAACGGAATTATCAATCTCAATAATAACGATCTTTATATTTATCATGTTCGTCCTTTTGACCTTTCAAAATCAAGAAAGGTGAAAATCATTTCCGACAGCGTGGTTGTCGTTCATAAGAATTGCGATATGACATTCAACGGAAAAATTCAAGCGGGTTTGGTTGATTTTTACGGTCGTGATTTTCAGTTTAATTACGACTCTTTCAATATTAAAATTCCTAAAGCCGACTCAATGTCCGTTCTCACGGTTGGAAAAACTCCTGACGGAAAACATCGTAAAATAGATTCCGTCCGTTCAGTGTTTGAAACCATAGTCGGAGTTTTGCAGATTGATGCTTTCAACAATAAGTCCGGTGTTAATGAAAATAATGTATATCCGAGTCTTACAACCACCGATACTTCGTATGTTTATTACGACAAATTGACTTCGGAAAAATACGATAGGGATAAATTTCACATGATTGTTTATCCTTTTAAATTGGACAGCATGAACTTTATCGAATTGAACGGTGTGAAAGCTAAAGGAAAATTTGTTTCGGGTATTTTCCCTGATTTGGAGGTAACTTTGAACGTTCAGCCTGACCTTTCGTTAGGATTCGTCCTGCCGACACCTGATGGCGGTATGGACTTGTTTTCGGGTAAAGGCAGTTATCATAATACCGTAACACTTAACGCCAGCGGTCTTAGCGGCGATGGTGAAATTCGTTATTTAACGGCTATTTCTCGGGCAAAACAATTCAGTTTCTTCCCCGATTCCGTTGTGGGAATTTGTTATTTGGTTGATATTAAAGGTGTTACAAGAGATGAGGTTTCTTCAACTCCGAATGTGCATAGTGAATATCCGAGTGTTTATTCGGATTCTGCTATGATTTATTGGATGCCAGAAAAGGACGTTTTTTCGGCTTTAACCAAAGATACGACTTTGAGGGTTTTTGATAGAAAAGCTCTTTTTAACGGCAAAATAGATTTAACGCCTAAAAATATGCATGCCCAAGGCGAATTGCTTTATAATAATACAGGATTGTTTTCCGATAAATTTACTCTGAGAAATTCCACTTTTGATGCTGACAGTGCTTCTTTGTGCAATTTTGACGAAAAATCTCCGGGCGATAGTACGGGGCATTTTTATACGGATAGATTCAATGCGAAATACGATTTGGACGCACAATATGCTCAGTTTGTTACAACGGGAGATTCTTCGGCGTTGGTAGTTTTTCCGCAGCATAAATACCGTCAGAAAACTGATTTCTTCTCGTGCAATCTTGCTAACAATTTTTATGAGTTCGGTAATACGTTGCGCAATTATGACGAAAAACAAATTACTGACGACAAAGAAAAATTGGGAATTTTGCGCATGGCTTATAACGGTCAGGGCGACAAACCTGTCTTAACGGGTGTTGAAATGACCTCTGATAAAGATACGATGGTTTATAATGCTGTATCTTCTTCTTACAAAAACGAAGAGGCGGTTATCAACGTCCATGACCCCGGCGTTATTGAAATTGTGGATTCCAAAATTGACCCTTCGGGTATAATCACTATTCGCAAAAACGGTCTTATTGATAGATTTAACAATGCGTTGATAACCTGCAAATTAGATACGCTTTTGCACAAAATTATCAATACAACTGTCAAAATTAGGGACAAATACTATTATAAAGCACTAGGCGGACAATATGAGTACAAAGACGAGTATCAAGAAATTTCGTATTTGAATATTGACTCTGTTGAAATCCGTAGAATTAAAGCGGATACGGCTGCTGATGCTCCGAAAATAAGGGTTTCTTTTGGTATCGGTTCTGTTCCGGCGCAAGATCGTTTTATGCTTTCGCCTCAGTATATGTTTGCGGGTAAATATTCTTTTATGGGTAATACTCCGGGTATTAAATTCAACGGTTATGCTTATATTAAACAAGAATGTGATAGTGCCGTGATGCCGTTTAAATTTGAAGGAGTTCTTAATTCCGAGCATATTGTCTTCCCGATTTCAGACCGTGTGATGGATACGGCAAAGGTCAGACTTTATACGGGATTCTTTTATAACGAGGAGACGAGCAGGGTTTATTCCATTTTTATGGGACGAAAAGTTAATAACAGGGACTTCGGCGTTTTGGCGGCTAACAAAGGTTTGAGTTATTCTATCAGCGGAAGTATTTATCAGATTGCCTCTTCAAGAAGGCTTGCGGATTCTACTTTGACTGAAAATTATATTGCACTTTATAAAAACCTTTGCGATATTTACGGTGAGGGCGAAATCACTCCGAATATTAATATTCAACCCTTGAGTCTTGTTATGAGAGGTTCGATGTATCATCAAAGGGATATTAACAAAGTAACATTAAACTCTTCGATGACATTGAATCTTGTTGTCCGTCAAGACGCTGTAAAACTCATGGCTGAGGACATTGCTGAGACTGACGGTATGAAACCGTTATATCTTAACAAAAAATCTATTCAGAGGAAACTTCAGTTTTTGTGCGGAACGGATACTTTGAATGCGATGATGAAGGATTATATTTCGACGGGTGAGATTTCCAAAATGCCTGAAGCCTTGAAAAAAACATTCGGTTTTGCCGACGTTACTTTCCGTTATGATACGATTTCAAATTCATACCGTTCAACGGGAAGAATCGGTGTTCTTAATATCGGTGATAAACAGATTAACCGTTATGTTTCGGGTTATATTGAGATAATTTACAACCGTAAGAAAGGCGATCAGATTACGGTTTATCTTGAGCCCGAAAAAGGCAAATGGTACTATTTTAATTATAGTGCGGGATTTTTGTACTGTTTTTCATCATCAGAAGAGTTCAACGACAAGATTAATTCTACCAAGGAAAAAGATCGTATTGTAAAACTTAAAGATTCTGAATATCAGTATGTTATCGGTAATGACGCTTCTAAAAATAAATTTTTGCGTTCGTTTACGAGTACAGTTGTTGAGGAGCCGTCTAAGGTTGAGGACAGACAGAACATCAACAAGGAGCAAGATGCTGATAACAATCCCGAGAATCAAGAAAATCCTGAGAATCCAGAGAATCAAGAAAATCCAGAAAATCAAGAGAATACACAGCCTGAGGGTGGTGATAATGTAACTCAAGAGGACGAACCTGATTTTGAGCAGGAGGACGAGACGACACCTCAGACAGAGGAACAATCTCAAACAGAGGAACAACCACAATCGGAGGAACAACCTCAGATAGAGGATAAGGATGATGACGAGCCGGATTTTATTGATGAATAAATTTTATTAGCGGAGAAAAGAAAATGAAAGAAAATCTTCATATATTTTATTGTCCTAATGCGAAAAATGCTCAAGAAGGGCAGGTCGTTTTTTTGGACGAAGAAGAAGCGGAACATTGTTCAAGAGTTTTGAGATTGAAGACCTCAGACGAAATCACTTTGATAGACGGTTTCGGAGCAATGTATACGGCACAGATTACGGAATGTCATAAAAAAAACGTTTCTGTTAAAATCGTGGAGAAAAACGAAAATGCGTTTTGTCGAAGTTATTTCAATCATGTTGCTATTGCTCCGACAAAAAATATGGATCGTTTTGAGTGGTTTATCGAAAAAGCGGTTGAATTTGGAATTGATGAAATAACGCCTTTACTTTGCGCTCACAGCGAGCGCAAAGTAATTAAGGATGAAAGACTTTCAAAAATCGTGATTTCAGCCGTAAAACAAAGCGGAAACACTATATTGCCGGTTTTGAACCCGATGACATCTTTTTCTGATTTCGTTGAAAATGTTGATGCTGACAAAAAACTTATTGCTCATTGTGAAAGCGGTATGGAACGTGTTTTTTTTGGCGATTGCGTTGAAAAAAATCAGA
The DNA here is from genome assembly GCA_017544805.1 of Bacteroidales bacterium. GTDB lineage: Bacteria > Bacteroidota > Bacteroidia > Bacteroidales > UBA3824 > UBA3824. The sequence continues at coordinate 27,611 of JAFYDK010000057.1, forward strand.
AAATCGTAACCTTAATCGGTCCTGAAGGGGATTTTTCTCCTGAGGAAATTATTTTGGCACAAAAGCATGGTTTTCAGGCGGTAACACTCGGAAATACAAGGCTTAGAACCGAAACGGCAGGTGTTTCGGTTTGTGCTTTTTTGTCTTGTATCAACAATTTGAAATAAAAAAACTTCAAAAAAAATTTGCATAAAACGAAATATTGAATTACATTTAAGGCATAAAAAATCAATATTTTAATAACCTATTAATTCAACACAAAATGGATATTCAATCTATAATTAAACAGGTGCTTGCTTTAGCGGAAGGAGTTATAAAAAATCCCTCAACCTCAGTTGCTTCAAGTGGTATAGATTTGTCAGCTTTGACACAGATTGCCGGCAGTTTTTTAGGCGGCGGCTCGCAGCAACAAAATTCTTCGGGTTCGGCTTTAGGCTCTATTCTCGGCAGTGCAATTTCTTCCGGTGCGTTAGGTAGTCTTTTAGGCGGCGGCTCTAACAATAATCAACAGAGTGGACAAAGTTCTTCGGGTTCGACTTTAGGCTCTATTCTCGGCAGTGCAATTTCTTCTGGTGCGTTAGGTGGTCTTTTAGGTGGTTCTTCTCAACAGCAACCGCAACAAGAGGCTTCTAACAGCGATTTGTTAGGACAATTAACCTCGAAGGCTTCAATCATAAAAGATATGCTTACGGGGGCATCTTCGTCCAATCTTTCAAATGACCAAAAAGGCAATCTTAATGATGTTTTGAATATCGTAAACATCGCAAAAGGTTTTCTTGGAAAATAAAATTTTTTCAAAATATTGAATTTGTGTAATTTCTGCTCGTTAGAGAAGAAATTACACAAATTTTTTGTATCTATTCAAAATCGGTTTAGCCTTTGTTACAATTTTACTTTTATTTCGTTTCCACTGTAATTTACGGTTTTGAGTTTTCCTTCAGGCGTTTTGATTGTGAATTTCCTTGAAGAAATCATTCCCGGAAAATTACCAAAACGTTTGCCGATTGTAAGAGTTTTACTCTTGTCGTTCCAAGTAAATGTTATCGTTGAATACGCTCCGTTTTCGTAATCGTATCCGTCGCCTTGGTCTTCATAAAGAGTGAAAGCACCGTTTGCTCCAGGATAAATGCGTATTTCTAAATCATCCCATGGTTTCTCATTAACATATTGCATTTCAGGTGCTAACGGTAAAATAGAACCTGCTTTTATAAACATCGGAACTTCGTTTAAAGTTGATTTTATCGTTACCTCTTGTCCGCCTTGATAACGGGTGTTGTCATTAAAATTATACCATTGACAACCTTTGGGTAAATATTTTACAACCTGTTTTTCCTTAGTAAAATCAACATTTTCTAACGTGCCGTTTTCTGAATTTTGTTTGTTCCATCCTGACATTTCATCGGTTTTGATGATTTTTTCTTCGGTATATTGCGCTTTGACTATTGGTAATGCCAATATTTGAGAACCGCACAAAAATTCATCAGAGATTTCCCAAACGTTTTTATCATCGGCAAAATCATAAAACAATGCTCTTAAATAACTTCCGTTTTGATTTGTAGCTTGCCATGCCAAAGAATAAAAATAAGGTATCAGCCTATAACGCAAGCGGATTGTTTTTTCAATTGCATCGTAAACGGGTTCGCCTTTTTTGCCGAATTGCCAAATCTCTCTCGGAGCATCGGCACCGTGACTGCGGAAAACGGGACAAAACAGTCCGTATTGCATCCATCTGACATAAAGTTCTTGATATTGAGGATTTTGCGGTGCCGAACCGCTGCCCTTTGTATTATAAGAACCACAGAAAAATCCGCCTATGTCGGTATTGAAATTAGGATTACCGGTTAAAGTAAAATTCAATCCCGCAGGAATTTGTTTGCGTAACATATCCCAAGTGGAATTAACATCGCCGCTCCACATATTAGAGCCGTAATGTTGCTGACCGGCAAAAGCGGAGCGTGTCATTATGAAAACACGTTTTTTACCTTTTAATGCTCTTTGACTTTCATAAACGCCTTTTACTGTCATTAACGGGAAAGCATTGCGCAAAGAACGCCAAGTACCGTTTTCACCGGCTTTGTGCTGATAATCCTCTTCGCTCGGATAAAAACAATCGGGATCGGTTGAGTCCATCCACCAAGCGTCAATGTCATAATCGTAAAGCGTTTTGAGGTTTTTCCAATAAATGTCGCGGGCTTCTTTTGAAAATGCGTCATAAACTTTTACGCCCGAAGGATAATCCATTCTTGGAGGCCAAATGTGAGAGATTCCGCTTTGAGGCCATGTCTGAAAATCAAACAATAAACCTTTGTCGTTCAACTCTTTGAACGCTTTGGTGTGAGGTCCGAAACTTGCCCAAATCGAAATCATTAAATGTGCGTTTTTGTTATGAACTTTCTCCGCTAAATGTTCTGCGTCAGAGAAATCTTCCGACAAAAAGTCCATGGCATTCCACAAATAATTAGAACCCCAATACTGCCAGTCTTGAATAATTCCGTCCAAAGGTACGTTGAGTTCACGGTATTTATCAACAACCTCTAAAAGCTCTTTGCTCGATTTATAACGCTCTTTCGATTGCCAAAAACCGAAGGTCCAGAGCGGAAACATCGGAACTTGCCCCGTTAATTTACGCATTTGGGCGATAACTCCGTCCGCATTTTTGCCGTACATAAAAAAGTAATTTTCCATGTTTCCGACTTCAGAGGTGAATGTTATTCCATCAGCCTCGCCGTCAAATTGCGTCGGAGAATAATTGTCCCAAAAAATTCCGTAGCCTTTGATGCTTTGCAACACGTTCTGAAAGTCCTGAAGATTGGATTGTTCCATCAAAATATGAGCGTTTCTGCGGTTTAAAAGTCCGTCTTGAATTGTTCCGAGTCCGTAAACGGGTTCGTCCTTGTCCAAAAGGAAACTTTGTTTGAACTTGAATTTGCCTTTGTCGTTGCCTTTTTGAATAGGTTCAAAGGAGGAAGATTTTTCTCTCAAAAGGATATTCCCTTTGGAATCAATGAAAGATAAAGCTCCTGTTTTTAAATCAATTTTTACCGTTAATTCTTTGCTGGAAAGAGAGTTATCGGTTTTTACGGTTTTTACGTTTTCTGGTTCGGCAATAACGGTAAGACTTTCGTCTTTGTTTGTGTTGCCTTCAGGGTATTTAACAATTTTGACGGTAAGGGGCGTGAAAAATTTCACTTCGGTACAAATACCGTTTATCGTCCATTTTTCGGTTTTGTTTTGTGCTGAAAGTGTTGAAAGACAGGACAAAACTAAGATTAAGGTTAAAAAATTATTTCTCATTGTATTGTGTATTTTTTTTTTTAAAATGCGAAAGTAATGGTTTTAATTTAAAAACGCAAGATATTTTTTCTTTAGTTAGAAAAAAAACTTACATTTGTCATGCTTTTTATTGAAAAAAACGATGAAAAAAGTATTTATTTTGTTTTTGATTATCATGTTTTCGGCTGAGTTGAAACTCTTTGCTCAAGAGGTGGATGTCGAATTAAAAAATATCCGTTATAAGGAAAATTGCGGTTGCAGTCAGGAAAATCCGATTAAGGTAAATGTCTGTTTTTCAACGGATTATAAGAAAAAAGAGGATTTAATGGCGGTGGTGCGTTATTCCGACAATTTTACTTATACTTTGCCCGTAAAAGAGGTTGATACGCTTGGAAATATTTATTATTCGTTTTGTTCAAAATTAGGCAACATTACCAATTTTGAAATCTATTTTCGCTCGCCTTCGGGGAACAAAAGTATGACTTTTGCGATTTCTGCAATTCCGGAAATTAATGACTGAAAAATATTTGTTTTTTCATATAAAGTTTGTTAGATTTGCCACAATATAAAATTTTTATGTTATGGAAACACAAAACCTTCAAAATTCTCCTCAACAAATAGTTGACCCTTTGTTTTTGAAATCAGAAAAGGAGATTATAACCGAATATATCAATCGGGAGCTTGTTAAGAATAACATGGATTTGAAAAAAGATTCTCTAAAACATATTGAGAGAAAAAAACTTATCGCCGTAAGTATTTCTACTGCAATAAGTTTTATTCTGATTGTACTTTTTAGAGTTTTTCATTATTCTAATTATTCGGCAGGTTTTTTAGTTATTCTAAATATTGTTTTTGTGCTAAAGGTTTTCTGCAAAGCCTCTGCTGCGGATTTTTTTTATAAGCAAGTCATTGGGCGTCCCGATGAAAATATTTCTGATATTATTGCCCCGCAACTTTATGACAAATGCAAAAATCAATCGGTGTTGAGATTTTTGATAATTATCGGCGGTGTGTTTGTTATTCCGTTTTTGCTTTTTATGAACAGCCACGTTTTGTACGAGGACGGTCCTAACGGAAAATATGTCAGATTTTATACCAGCGGTGTTATCGGTGATAACCAGGTAATAATTCCTGATGAAGTTGACGGGGTGAAAGTTGTGGGAATACGCGGTGATGTTTTTAGAAATTCGAGCATTACAAAAATACAATTGCCGGAGTCTATTGACACTATTCGCGGTCATGCTTTTGAGAATTGTGAAGAGTTAAGCTATATTAATTTCCCGAAAAATTTACGCTATATCGGAGCGTCAGCTTTTTATGGGTGTTGCCTTCTCAAAGAAGTAAATATCGGTGAAAATGTTAAATATATCGGACATTCAGCTTTTGAATTTTGCTCCTCTGCCAATTTTAGTTTTTCCGAAAATCTGGTGTTAGATTCCATCGCTTCACGAGCGTTTTATTATTGTAGAAATTTAGGAGGTTCTTTTAGGATTCCTAAAGGAATTACGGAAATAAAATCTCAAGCGTTTTACAGTACGTCAATCACTGAAGTTATTATTCCTGAAGAGATTACAAGAATAGGCGGTTATGCTTTCTGTGATTGTTACGATTTGAAAAATGTGATTTTTGAGGGTAATTCCTCTCTTAATCGAATCGGCGGTCATGCTTTTGAAGATTGCTTTGAATTAACGGAAATTACGTTGCCGCCTTCGTTAAAAGAAATCGGCAGTTCGGCATTTAGAAGTTGTGATGCTCTCAGGATTGTCAAAGTACCGAAAGATTGCCAAATCAATGATAAGGCATTCAAAAATTCTCCGAATGTAGAGATTGTAAAATACTGAAAATGAAGTTTATACATCTTTTATACGTGCCGACTATGGCTTGCAACATGGCTTGCAAATACTGTTATTTGGAAGACAACACCAAAGATAAAATGCAGGATTTTGCACCGCTTGAAACCTTGAAATTTGCTGTTGAAAAATTCAAGGCTTCTTTTGTTATGCCGTTTAATATTTCTCTGCATGGGGGAGAGGTTACAACGCTTTCCAAAAAAGATTTTTATGATATTATAAAATTTATAAACGATTATTATTCAGATAATTACGATTTAATTTCAGAAAACGGTTTCCGTGTCGGCAGACCGCATATTAAGACCAATCTTTTGTCGTTGGACAGGCATTTGGATACGATAAAGGAGTTCAATGTTTCTATCAGTGGCAGTTTGGATTTGCCGATTTCTTTGCATAGGGATTTTCGTCTGACAAAGGGCGGCGACAGTACCGTTGAAAAAATTCTTGAAAATTTGAAATTGTTAGAAAAACTTCCTAACAAGAAAAAAGTTTCGGCGACGATTTTTGACGAACATTTTCAGCGGATAGACCAAATTATTGAGGACATAAAATTCTTAAACCGAAATACTTGTTTGGACATGAACGACTTCAATTTTATGATTGGATTCGATTATAATTCAAACGGTTATCTTCATGCTTTGAGTCAGGAAAAACAAGTGGAGTTTTTTTTGAGGATGCACAAGGAATTTGACGGAACGGATTTGGACAAAGGTGTTAATGGTGCATGGTTCAACGAGTTTTCACCTGAATATTGTACGAATTGCGACAACTGCGGCGAAAAATTTTTCCTTTTGGAAAAAAACGGTGATATTTATTCCTGTGTGAGAGGTCAAGGACATGAGAATTTTTATTACGGCAATATTTATAAAAATTCCGTTGATGAGATTTTGCAGACGGCTGAATTTAAAATTCGTGTTAATCATAATTCAGTCGGTTTCAACAGCGAATGTGCTGATTGCGGTTGGCTTTATCTTTGCAAAACGGGTTGTCCTTTTGTTAAGAACGTTTATAAATCAGACAAATCTTACACTTGTCTTTTGCAAAAGGAACTTTACAAAAACCGCAATTATCAGCCGCACAAAAATCCTCCGCTTTACGCATACGAATATCTTTCTAAAATTCATCCTGACCTTGCAACCGATTTTCAACCAAGAAGTTACGAAGAAAATTCTTTGAGGGATTTAATCGCAAAGGACGAAAAATTAAAATATATTTACGATGATAAATCCTTTGTTTTGAGAATCAACGGTTTAGAGAATTATGAACTCCAATCGCAACTTTTGAAACCTTCAAGACAAATAATTTCGCTTTTGGAAAACGACAGAGTTGAAATCCTTGTTAAAAAGGAAGTGCTTGAGGCTCAGAGCGATTATCCGCAAAACAACGCATTGTTTATACAACTTTTGAGTGGGGATTGCCACGTTTACGGCGATGAGCAGAGGTTAAAACAAAAACACGTTGCAACACTTCAGGTTTATAAATTCGTGTTAGAAAAAAAACAGGAAAACGGTTTTTATGTTTATGACATTTCACCGTTTTTGTGGGAATATTTTCCGTTTTTGTCGCGGGAAAATTCCAATAATATATTTTTCACGACAACGCATCTTCGTGATTATCATTACGTTAAACAAAAAAATAATGCTTATTACCATATTTCGGCGGTCAATCTTCCGTTTCAGAATATGGAATTTAACATTTTGGAGGGCTTAAAACTATGATTAACAAGGAAATAAAAACTTTAAACGAGATACGGCGTGCTAAAAATGCCTATTCCTTTACATTGTATTACGAAATGGATAACGGCACGCTCAATTTTATCTATGATTTTACCTCGAGTAATTTAAACAAAGTTATCGGGACAGAGAAAGGATTGTCGTTTTATGTTAACGGTAAACTCGTAAAAAATATTCCTTTGAAACTCAAAACCGGCTACGAAAATAGTATTAAAAATGTAACTATTTCAGACGGAGCATTTTACGTGTCGTATTTGCATGCGACAAATTTCGGGTCGTCTTCTTATTATTCAAACGACTCGTCGTATTCTTCGTCTTCGTCCTCGTCATATTCAGGCGGCAGTTCAAACAACAATAATAATTAGCTATGGACTAAGTGATTGCATTTAATTTTTTAGAAAAATAATATATTCATAAAAGAAGTATGAAAAAAATTTCATTGTTAATGGTGTTGGTGTTTTTTGCTTTTTGTGCAAATGCCCAACTCACGGAAGGACAGCTTCCAAGAGACCCTGATACGAAGGTCGGAAAACTATCAAACGGTCTTACTTATTATATCCGGCATAACGAGAAACCCGAAAATCAAGCGTGTTTTTATATCGCTCAACAAGTTGGAAGTATGCAAGAGGAGGACAATCAAAGGGGATTGGCGCATTTCCTTGAACACATGGCTTTCAACGGTACGGAAAATTTTCCGGGCAAAAGAATTATTGATATGTTGAAGGAAAACGGTGTGGATTTTGGCAGTGAACTCAATGCTTACACAAGTTTTGACGAAACGGTTTACAATATCGACAAAGTTCCTACTAACAAAAAATCTTGGCTTTTGGATTCTTGTCTTATGATTTTGAGCGATTGGAGTCATCGTTTAACTCTTGACGACAAAGAAATTGACAACGAAAGAGGCGTTATTCATTCTGAATGGAGAATGCGCACAGGAGCATCTTACAGAATGTTGGAGCGTAGTTTGCCGACACTTTATCCTAATAGCAAATACGCTTATAGAATGCCTATCGGAATAATGGACATTGTTGATAATTTTCCGTATCAGGCTTTGAAAGATTATTACAAAACGTGGTATTATCCTCACCATCAAGGTATTATCGTAGTAGGCGATATTGATGTTAATGAGATGGAGCAAAAAATTATCAAATATTTTTCGGTTTTTGAAACTCCGAAAGATGCTCCTAAAAGGCAATATTATACCGTTCCCGACAACGAACAACCGATTTTCGTTGCCGAAAAAGACAAAGAGCAGACATATAACATTGTTGCATTGATGTTTAAGACCGAGCCTTGGGACAGAGATAAAAAAAAGGACAATGAACTTTATTTAATCTCTGATATTATCAACGATTTGATTTCTGATATGACAGAACAGCGTTTTAACGAATTGTTGCAAAAGCCTGATGCTCCTTTTGTTTATGCTAGCGCAGGCGTTGAAGAGTATTTGGTTTCTAAAACTAAAAATGCTTTTTCTTTTCAGATTGTTGCCAAAGAGGGTTCGGAAATAGAATCTTTGAAATCTATTATGAGAGAGGCGTTAAGAATTAAAAAATTTGGTTTTTCTCAAACGGAATTAGACCGTGCCAAAGAGTCTTATCTCAATTCTTTGGAACGCCTTTATAACAATCGTAACAAACAGGAAAACAGTTATTTTGTTCAAGAATGTCTTGATAATTTTCTTGACAACGAGCCTTTGATGTCTATCGAACAAACATATCAAAAAGTTAAGGAGATTATGCCGCTTTTGTCGCTTGAGGCTGTTAATAAGACTGTTAATTCCATGATTTCAGAAGACGGCAAAAATATGGTTTGCCTTGCAATGCAGCAAGAAAAAGACAGTGCTGAATATGTTACCGTTGAAGAAATGCAAACGGCTGTAAATCAGGTAAAAACAGAATCAATTGAGGCATACGTTGATAATGTTAAAGTAGAACCTTTGCTTTCAAAAAAACTTAAAAGCGGCAAAGTAAAATCCGAAATTATTCCTTCAAACGGTTTTGACACAAAGGTTTGGACGCTATCCAACGGAGCAAAAATTGTTTTCAAGAAGACTGATTTCAAAAACGACGAAATTGTTTTTAATGCGGTACGTTTTGGCGGTACAAGTCTTTACGATATTAACGAAAGCAATTTTGCAAACATATCACTTTGTGTTTCATTGGTTAATTCTTTGGGTTTAGGAGCTTTTTCTTTTAACGAGCTTTCCAAAACTCTTGCCGTAAAACAATGTAACGTAAGTCCTTACATCAGCAATACGCTTGAAGGATTTTCCGGTAATTCTACGAAGAAGGATTTGCAAACCATGTTTGAAATGCTTTATTTGTATTTTACCGATGTTAATACGAATCAAGATGATTATCTTTCGTTTATGAATCAGCAGAAAATCGCGTTGAAAAACCGTGATGCTAATCCTATGACGGCATTTTCTGACAGTTTGACTAATGCTTTGTATGACAATAATTTCAGAACGAAACCTATGGTACTTTCTGATTTGGACAAGGCTGACAAAAATGCAATGATGGAGATTTATGCAAAACTTTTCTCTGACCCTGCATCTTTCACATATTTTTTCATTGGCGATATTGACGAAGAACTTCTTAAAACTCTTGTTACCAAATATATAGGCAGTTTCAAAAAAGCGGCTTTAAAATCACCGTCTTATATTAGCGGTCGTCAAAAATATCACGAAGGTCAAAAAGATGTTGTTTTCAAACGCAAAATGGAAACTCCTCAATCTTTGGTTTACGATTATTTGTATTCAGAGGTTGATTACACTGTTAAAAACTATGCAATTTCAAAAATCGCTGCTGAGGTTTTGGGCGAGATGTTTTTCAACGAAATCCGTGAAGAAAAATCTATCGCTTATAGTGCCAGTGCCCGTAGCAGTTTTGCTCATTCCGAGAAAGAAGGCAAAGCTAAGGATATAATGATTTTCAATTCACCCGTTAAACCCGAACATGCTCTTGAGGCTCAAGATGTTATGTACAACATTTTGAAAACGGTGTCAGAGGACGGTTTTGATGTTGCTCTTATGGAAAAAGCGCAAGAGTATTTCGTAAAACATTATCAGGAAACACTCAAAAGCAATTCTTATTGGCTCGGTGTTATTCAAGATTATGAAATTTACTCAACTGATACGCATACGGATTTTGTAAATGCGATTAAGAGCGTTAAGCCTGAGGACATCAAAGATTATTGCAAGAGAATTTATCAGAATTATAACAAAGTAAACGTTATAATGTTACCCGAAGAAAACTAAAAAAAATTGACAATTGACAATTAAGAATTGTCAATTGTCAATTTTTTTTTAAATTATTTTGTTATTAATACGAATCTAAATCCTGTGAATGGGTTCGGAAGGTTTGAAATATTGTATTCTTCTTCAGCTGCGATTTGCATATAATGACCGTAAGAATGCCAAGAGCCGCCTTTAATTCCGCCGTTCAGAGTGATTTCAGCAGCGTTTCCTGCCATTTGATAAAGTCCGAATTTGTTTGGTTCGTAAGCTTTTACGGGTTGTAATGCTGATTGATAGAGTACGTTATCGTCAAGGATTTCGATGTTTCCTGTTTCGGGATTCAATCTGATGTTTTCCTCGCCTGCGATTTTAAAATTGGCAGCGTATTCGCCTTTTTTGTTGCGTAAGAATTTTCCTTCCCATGGATAGAGGGCGTTTTTAACACCGCCTGAGGCAGCTACCATCCATTCGTTATCTTTGGGTAAACGAAATTCTGCCCCCGGATATTTAGCTCCGTCGTATTGAGCATAAAGTCTTGTAAGCCAAATGCAAAACAATTCAGCACCTTCTTTTGTAACGTTTACAACCGGGTAAGAGTGAAATTTCGGGTCGGAATCATAATATTTAGAAGCTGTTGCGTATGCTTCGCTCAATTTTTTCCAACCCAAACCGTCGATTTTAACTTTTTCGCATAGACTTATCAAACCGTTTCCGTTCAAATCCATGAGAAAAGCGTTGTACATTTGGTTTGTAACCTCGTAAGCTGAAATATAAAAATCTCCGGCACTAATGGTTCCCTCAATTGAAGAAAACGAAGATTGCGGAATATATTTCATTTGCGCTTCAATATTTTTTATCATTTCCAGATTGGCGAACATGGACTTTTTGAAATCTATTTTGTCCAAATCCTCAGTCTGTGAAAACGAATAACAATTCAGGCATAATAATAATGCCGTTAAAATAAAGTTTTTTATCATAATTGAAAAAAATTATTATTACAAAACAAGCAGTTCTTTTTGTGGGTATAATGCAAATACAATGCTAAAAATTAAAAAAAAAATGAAAAAAAGTAATTTATTTTTTTGTAAAGCAAACTTTTAAATCTATCTTTGCAGTGTAGAAAATTGTATTTTTGGCAGCAATTTTGATGAATTAAGAAACAGAAAACTTTTAAACAAATTTTAATATGAATAAAATCTTTAAACCAATAGCAGTTTTGGCGTTTATTCTTGCAGCTTCGGGCAGTGTTCAAGCGCAGGATGGTACTGATATGTTCGATATTCTTACCGAATATATCAATGAGACGCAAAGTTCTTCATTGACAAGACTTCAGGAAGATATTGCGAAAGGAGAGAAACTTGTTTCTCAAGCAGAATCACAAGATAAGGCAACTGCCAAATTTTTCTCTTCCAACAAAAAAGGTAAACAGAAAAAAGGCGAAAAAAAATCTGTAGAGGCGAAATCTTTACGTATTAAAGCCCACAAGTATTATGAAAAATCTTTTGAAGCCCTTTATGACATATACAAATCAGTTTTGGACGATGCAACTTTTACGTTTCCTAATGACAAGACCAAAGCCGACGAATATATGGAGGAGGCCGAAACAGCTTTGAAAGACGGTTCGTCAAAACTTTCGTCATACGCAAAACTTACCACGAAAAGTCTTGAGACCACCACTTATTCTAAATTGAAAAACGATTTGGCTGCATCGAAACAGAAATTTCAGGAGGCGGGCAACGATTGTTACAATGCAATGAAACTTTATGCCGACCAAGCTGACAAGAAAAGCAAAGAAGATGCTGCCGATCAATCTTATTGGAATCAAGCGGTTCAGGTTAATACTATTGACGCTTACAACAAGTACATTTCAAAATTTCCTAACGGTAAATACGTTAGCGAGGCAAAACGTAGAATAGCAAACCTTCAGAACATGGCGAAAGCAAAACGTGCTACTTCCGACAATCCTGACGAGGGTCTTGCATACAGAATTCAGATATGTGCTGACAAAAAACCTTGGTCGCTGAAAAAACTTCAAAGACTTTACAAGGGCGACCTTAAAATCGACGAAAAGGAAACTGACGGTTATTACAAATATTGGATCGGTTGTTTCCGTTCGTATACTGCAGCACAAGCAGCAGAGGCGTCAATGCATTTGAAAGAATCTTTTATCGTTTGTTTCAACGAAGGTGTTCAAATTCATGTGTCTGAGGCTCAGGAAATTGAAGCTACTTTTGCTGACTAACAAAAAAGTATCATAATCATATTTCTTATATTCTTTATTTATTTCGGGCGGAAAAAAAATAATTTTTCCGCTCTTTTTTTATTTTTTTTTTGAAGACGAAATTTTTTTGACAATAAAAAACCGGACTTCAGATTTTTTTTAGAAAAATCTTTCCGCCCGGCTAAAACTAAAAAATTATGAAAACTTATAACATCTTTTATTCTGATACTGCTTTTTTTGCGATGACGCCTTTAGAGAGAGTAGCTTCAATATCTTCAGTCTCATCTTCATCTTCGTCTTTGATTTGGTATTTCAGGTTCATTTTCTGATACCCGCCGGTGATGTTGCCCGTACCTTCCAAAACTGTAAATTGCGAATTTAATTTACCTGAAAAACTTAATACAGGGGTAGAGCTTGAACCAGACATTGTAACTATCATTTTTTCGTTTAATCCGTGAAAATTATTGATAGCGAATTTATCATCGTCAATTTTTTCTATCGTAACTTCCAATGAGCTTGCAATATCGCCTTTTTCTGTTGTCCAAGTCCATTTTTCGTCTGTTAAATCTTCCATGGAATAAGCGTATGTCGGAGCATCTTCCGAGCAGGCAATCATTGCCGTTGACATAGGCAGCAGCAGAGCTGCACCTAAAAATAATCTTAAAATTCTTTTCTTCATTTTTTTTATGTTTTGTTAGTTAGTTTTCAAAAAGCTTGAATATAGATTTCAAATCGCTTTCTTCAAAAAAATCATCACCGTCGTCGTTGTCCTCTGCTAATAAACTTGTCTCTGAAAATTCGTCGAAAAATATTTTCAAATCTTCAGTTTCTTGTTTTGGAGCGATTTGGTCGATGTTAAAATTTTCCAATTCACCGATTTCAAAATCATCTTCGTCGTCAGTGAAAGTCAAATTTTCTTGAAAAAATTTAGTATTGGTATTTTCTGTCATAATAGTCTATTTTTCCCGTGCTATTTGTTGTTTTATATAAATAAAAGTAAATTGCCCGAAAAAAATTAAAACGGGCAATCACTTTATCTATATTATTTAACGGAAAAAACAAAATAAAGTTAAAAAAATTACTATAAAATTAGTTAATTAATTTAAATCTTCAAGTTTGATTTCTTCTGCTAATGCTGTATCTATCAAAATTCTGCCGCAATATTCGCAGACGATGATTTTTTTGTGCGAAGCAACATCCAATTGTCTTTGCGGAGTGATTTTGTTGAAACAACCGCCGCAAGCATCTCTTTGAACGGGTACGATAGCAAGACCGTTTTTAGCACCGCCGCGGATTCTGTTGTATGCGTTGAGAAGGCGTTCTTCGATTTTTTCAGCGTATTTTACGCGTTTTGCTTTCAACTGTTGTTCGTCTTTTTGAGTGTCGGCGATGATAGAATCCAATTCAGATTTGTTTCTTTCCAAATCTTTAGCTCTGTCTTCGTGGCGTTCTTTGGAGTCTTTTAATAAGGCCTTTTTAGTAACCAACTGAGTTTCAGCCTCTTTGATTTTTTTCTCGCAAAGATTGATTTCAAGGTTCTGAAATTCTATTTCTTTGCTGATTGAATCAAATTCCCTGTTGTTGCGTACTTGCATCTGTTGCGTTTGATATTTTTTAATCGCCTCTTTTGCAACCACAATGTCATTTTTTCTTTTAACGATGTCGCTTTCGTAAGCGGTAATTTCCGATTCAATTTTCGTAATTCTCGTTTCCAAACCGACTAATTCGTCTTCCAAATCCTGAACTTCCAAGGGCAATTCGCCGCAAAGACGGTGAATTTCGTCTGTCTTGGAATCAATAGTCTGTAAAGAATACAATGCCCGAAGTTTGTCCTCAATCGTTACTTCGGCTGCTTCTGCTTTCTGTTGAGTAGCTGTCGTCATTATTTTATAAATATTTTATAGGATTCGTATTAATGTCCGAAATTCGGACTGCAAAGTTAATAAATTTTTTTTGAAGTATATCGCAAAAAATTTGTTTTATTCCGATTTCTGTTTCAAAATGTCCCAAATCGGCGATAATTATCTTTTTGTCCGCATCAAAAAACTTGTGATAAGTAAAATCGCCTGAGACAAAAACATCTGCGCCTTGTTTTATTGCTTCTTTCAGTAAAAAACTGCCGGAGCCGGAACAAATTGCTATTTTTTTTACTTTTTCTTTAATGATTTCCGTATGCCGCAAAGCCCCGCATGAAAAAACTTTTTTGAGCATTTTCAAAAAATCCAAGCTCGGCATTTCTTCTTTCAGTTCGCCGATTGCGCCTGCACCGCTCTGAAAATCAGTACTTTTATTGTCTGGTAATAATATTTTGTAATCTGAAATACCGATTTTGTCGAACATTACTTTGCTTGTTCCGTAAAGCACTGAATCGGCGTTTGTATGGGCACAATATATCGAAACGGAATTTTTAATTGCTTTTAATATAATGCGTTCCGTCAAAGTATCTTCGGTTATGTGCATGAGTCCACGACCGAAAATCAGCGGGTGATGGGCAACTATAAGATTGCAACCCGTTTTGACGGCTTCGTCCACAACCTCTAACGTAACATCAAGAGTTACAAGACATTGCTTGATATTTTCATCACCGGAAAAAACCTGAATGCCCGCATTGTCGTAACTCTCTTGAAGACAAGGCGGAAACTGTTTTTCCAACTCAGAGATTATATCTTTTAATAAAGGCATTTTTACCGGAAAAAATTATTTGCAATAATAGTATAAATTTGCGAAAAAAACAAGAATTTTTAAAAGAATTTTCTACATTTGCATTAGAAAAAATAATTTTTTAATTTTATCATGAAAATAATTTTACTTTTAGTTTTTTATGCGTTAATTTCGCTTAACGTTTCGGCACAAGCACTTAAAGCCGGATTTGAACACCTTAAAAATAACAAACTTAACGAAGCCTCAAAAGTCTTTTCTAAGGCATTGTCAAAAGGCTCTGAAACCTTAGCCGCCACCTACGGAATGGGTTGTCTGCTGACAACTGAAAACTATTCTCAATACAATAATGTAAAGGGTTTTAGATTTTTGCGTATAGCATACGATAGGTTTCATACGCAGAGCTTGAAAACTCAAAACACCTACAAAAACGTTTATGGTTTTGACCAAGAAACTATAAAAACCAAAATGAACCTTTCAGCTCAAAAAGAATTGGATAAAGTTAAGGCTAAAAATACACTTGAAGATTATCAATGGTTTGTTGATACCTTTGACGGTGCTGATTCTTTGGTCCTTGAGGCTAAAAAACTTCAGGCGGAAATCGAAATCGAAACTGTTAAAGCCAATCCTTCGTTTAGGGCATGGAAAGATTTTGCCGATAAATACGCTGGCACTCAATACGAAGAACCCGCTTTGGAGAATTATCAAAAAATGTGGAAAGACCTTTGTCGTGATGCTTACAGCGAAGGCGAATTGTTGTCGATGAATCTTTTTCAAAAACAATATCCCGATTATCCGTTTTATACTGCCCAAGACAAAGCGGAATGGACTTTAGCCTGACGGCGGCACAGTTGAAAATGCACTTTAAATATAGTACTGATTACGAGTCTTATTATACCTCATACATCGATCAAGCTGCACCGAGGGAATTGGCATACGTGGCTTTGTTTAGGATAATTTCGCCGTATTTGGAGGTTGGACGTTACGGTGAGGCAATCTCGGTGCTTAACAAATACAAAAGCAAATTCCCGAACAGAGAGCAGGATATTGAAAAAGTAATTGCGATTTTGAAATCTCCATCACACAAATTCAATTCAAAACCGCTTCCTAGTACTATTAATACGGATTTTTACGAATATGCTCCCGTGATGACCCCCGATGGTTCAACGCTTTATTTTTGCGGTTATAATAGAGAGGACAATATCGGAAATGAGGATATTTTTATGGCGAAATTTTCCGATGGTCAGTGGCAAAAAGCTGAGATTTTTCCGCAATTCAATACCGCACTCGGCAACGAAGCGCCTTTAGCCGTTTCTCCTGACGGTAATATGTTGCTGATTTATAAGGATTCAAACATTTATTACACTG
This sequence comes from Bacteroidales bacterium, assembly GCA_017544805.1. Classification (GTDB taxonomy): domain Bacteria; phylum Bacteroidota; class Bacteroidia; order Bacteroidales; family UBA3824; genus UBA3824. The sequence goes on from JAFYDK010000057.1 coordinate 43,958, forward strand.
AAAAAAGTTCAAAATCGTGGACTCCTCTAAAAAAAATGGCGGCTCTCAACACCGATAAATCTTGGGAAGCTGACGCCTCGTTTTCTCCTGACGGCAATGCCATATTTTTTATTTCAGACCGTAATGGCAATGTCGGACATTATCACAAACACGAGAAAAATTTTCATGGTTCTTTGCACGGAAATACGGATATTTATGTCTGCACCAAAAATTTAGACGGCACATGGAACGAACCCGTTAACATCGGAAACGTTATCAACACGCCTTATTCCGAGCGCAGCCCTATTTTGGCCTCTGACATGAAAACACTTTATTTCAGCTCTGACGGTCATTACGGTTTGGGAAAACTTGATGTTTTCAAAGCCGTGAGACTTTCCGATACTTCATGGACTCAATGGAGTGAACCAGTTAATCTCGGAAAAGAAATCAATACCTCAGAAGACGATTATAATTATATTATTTCCACCGATGGCAAAACAGCTTGTTTTTGTAAGATAACATCCTCAACCTCAAATATTTGTACTATTGACATTCCCGTTAATATGCGCCCCGAAATCATTGCCTCAATCAGCGGAAAGGTTACCGATCCCTTAGGCAAGATTATTCCTGCTACCATCAAATGGGAAGACCTCGAAACAGGAAAACTCCTCGGTCATCTTCAATGCGACCCCGTAACAGGAAAATATTTCATAACTCTTCCTGCCGGAAAAAACTACGGTTATTACGTCGAATACAACGGTTATTATCCCGTTTCAGGCAATCTTAACACCGATAAACTCAAAGAAGGCAAAAATATCGAACATAATATAATCATGAATTCAATACCTGACATTCTGACAGGAAAAGTGTCAGTGCGCCTTTCTAACATATTTTTCGATACCGATAAATATGATTTAAAACCCGAATCATATCCCGAACTCAACCGCCTTTCCGATTTTATTAAAAATAATCCCGGTATAACTATCGAAATATCAGGTCATACCGATAATTCAGGCTCGCCCGATTACAACAAATCTTTATCCCAAAAACGCTCCGATGCCGTCAAAAACTATTTAATCTCTATCGGCTGCCCTAACAACACCGTCAAATCCGTAGGTTACGGCTCCGAAAAACCCGTCGCCCAAAACTCTACCGAAGCCGGTAAAGCTCTAAACCGCCGCGTAGAATTCAAAATATTATAAAAAAGGGGTGTCGCCGCTCGCCGCGGGGGCGTTCCCTTTTGGAAAAGGGAACCGGAAAACTTTTAAGAGATATAAAAAAGGGAAAGCCCCAAAAGGCTTTCCCTTTTTTATATCTCACAGAAGTTCTTTGGTTCTTTCTTTCAAGAAAGAACAGCCCCGCCGACTTGAGGCGATATGCCTTTTTTTTAATACATTCCGCCCATACCGGGGTTAGGCATTGCGGGAGCTGCGGGTTTATCTTCTTTCTTTTCAGCGATAACACATTCGGTTGTAAGGAGAGTACCTGCAACTGAAGCTGCGTTTTCGATAGCGACTCTTGAAACTTTTGTCGGGTCGATAACGCCGGCTTTTTTGAGGTCTTCGTAAACGCCTGAGAAAGCGTTGTAACCGAATGAACCTTTACCGTCTTTAACGTTCTGAACAACAACAGAACCTTCTTCTCCTGCGTTTTCAACGATTTGA
>JAFYDK010000058.1 GCA_017544805.1 Bacteroidales bacterium
CAATCATCGGTTTTGCCTTGCCTAATGCGATGAGGTTGTCGAGGATTTGTGCAGCACGTCCGAGTTCGCTCCAAGCATTTTCGTCGCCACCTGCACCGTGGAGGAGATACATCACGGGGTAAGATTTGCCCTTGTCGTAGCCCGCCGGTGTGTAAACAGTCATTCGGCGTTGCATTTTGAGTGTGGGACTATTGTACCAAACCTTTGCGAGGTTGCCGTGGGGTACTTCGTTGACCCTGTAAAGGTCGCCCTTATCGCCTTTATTAGCGGAGATTATAAAAATGTTGGTGTACGATGTGATGTCGCGGTTTACGTAAATATTGGCGGGATCTTTTACGTCTTTCATACCGTCAATATTGAAAGTGTAGCTATACAATTCGGGGTCGAGTTTGCCTGTGGTGTAACTCCATACGCCGTTTTCGCCCTCGGTGAGCGGTGCGGGAGCATTAGTGAAATCGCCAGAAACTTCCACCTTTACGGCTTTGGGAGCATAGAGGTTGAATGTTACAGTGCCGTCGTTGTTGATAACGGGCGATTCTACGTTAGGTCTGTTGAAGAGTTTTTCTTGGGCGTTTGCGGTAACGCAGCCCAATGCCAAAATTGCGGCGATGATTGCTTTTTTTGTCATAATTAGAGTGAATTAATGTTGTAAACGTCTGCAAATATAAGAATTGACCATTAGATTTGCAAGTGTTATTTCTCTATTTGGAAAAATTCTATTCGCAAACAAAATTCGTATTTTAGAAAATTTGTAATTATCTTTGCAGTAAATTTTTATATGAAATTTATTATGAGCGGAGATGTAAGGTGGATACAGAGGTATTCTAATTTTCATAATTATCAATGAAATTCGGACTTTCGGACAAAGTAATTGAAGAAATTCAAGACGTTTTCCGTAGGCACATTGAAGTAGAAAAAGTCTTAATATTCGGTTCAAGGGCAAAAGGCAATTACCGCGCCGGCTCTGATATTGACCTTGCTGTTATCGGTAATAATATTGATTATAGGTTGATATTGAAAATTGGCTGCGAAATCGATTCTCTTGAACTTTTGTACGGTATAGATTTGCTTGATTATCAATCAAAAAAAAATACTCCTATCGGCGAACATATCGACAGAGTAGGACAAATTTTTTATGAAAGGTTAGGTTAAAAAAAAGGTTACTTTTCATTGGTTTTGTTATCGTAGAAGATTTTCAAATCAAGAGGAATGAGGGATTTGTCGTTTACGGAACATTCCATAACGCCTTTTAAGACTTTTAAATCTTCATAACTGATATGTTCTTGATTTCCAGCAACAAAAAGAGGTACTTTGCCGCCTTGTCCGCCGTTATCTTTCCAGACCTGACGCGCAAAACTCAGAGCCCATTCTTTGGCATAATCAACGTATATGACTCCGATTTTGCATTGCGGGAGTTCCTTTGCTATTTTTTCGCTGTAATCAGTCCTTGAACTCATGTTGATACAGAGTTTTTTAACTGACTGAATATCAGTTAAAAGCGATAAAATCTCCTCTGCTGAATCTTTGTCCAAATCGTTGTAAATGAAATAAATGTCAGCCTTTGACAAATCGCTTGAAGCTTTAGGTTTTACATTCATTATCGTTCTCAAATCTTCAACGAAGACGATAGGGGAGGTGGTTGCCGAATAAATGGTGTTTTCAACAATATCTCTTCTGATACTATTGATATAATTGTTTCTCATGTTGATAATTCCGGCGGGGTTCCAAAAAAACATTTTGAAACCTTCTTTTCGGATTTTTCTTGCTATTCTGTAATGTCTTCCCGCTTGAGAGTCATAACACGATCCTTCAGGAGAATAAAAGTTGAGTGTTCCTAAAATATAAACGGCGCAATCAGTTTCTAAAATAGTTTTTTCGAGTTCCTCGTCTGACAAATTTTCTTGAGGTTCCACTACTTCAATACCGGCTTTTATTAACACTTCTTTTAAATTTTCCCTTGCCTCCGACGCATCGGAAGTAACCTCCGCTAAAAAAACTTTTATGTTTTGACTAAATACGGTTAAAAACATTTTTCTTTGAATTTTGTAGTTTTAAGTTTACATTTCAAAAAAAGTGCCAATTTTCAGCTGAATATTTTATCTTAGAGATTTTTTGTATATCAAGAATTTTGCCCTAAATTTGCATTTGAATATAATAAAAAACTAAAAAAGATGAAAAAAGGCAGGATTTTGGTCGTTGATGACAATTTAGGAATACGAAACACATTAAAAATTTTGTTACCGGCTCATTTTGAGGCAGTTGAAACTTTGCCTAATCCGGTAACTTTGATTTCTGTTTTAGAGAAATTTTCGCCTCATGTCGTACTTTTGGACATGAATTTTTCTTCCGATGCCGATACGGGAAACGAAGGTTTGTATTGGATAACTCAAATCAAAACCGCTGCTCCGAAAACCGAAGTTGTTCTTTTCACGGCTTACGGTGACATCGAACTTGCTGTTGAGGGTATGAAAAGAGGTGCATTCGATTTTATTACCAAGCCTTGGGATAATGTTAAATTTATTTCGACCTTGACCTCTGCCCGTGACAAAGCCATGCAAAGCGAAACGCCTAAAACGGCACTTTCGTCATCAAAAGACGGAATGTTTTGGGGAACTTCACCTCAGATGGAAAATATAAAACGCACCGTCGAAAAAATCGCTCCAACCGATGCAACAGTCTTAATCACAGGCGAAAATGGAACGGGTAAAGATGTTTTGGCAAATGAAATTCATAAACTTTCAGCTCGTAAAACTAAAAAAATGATTGCCGTTGATGCCGGTGCACTCACCGAAACACTTTTTGAAAGCGAACTTTTCGGCTACGTCAAAGGGGCGTTCACTGATGCGAAAACCGACCATGAAGGCAAATTTGAGGCGGCAAACCTTTCAACGCTTTTTCTTGACGAGATAGGAAATATTCCGCTTCATCTTCAAGCCAAACTTTTGCGGGCGATTCAGAACCGTAAAATCATGAAAGTCGGTGATTCAAAGGAAATTCCGATTGACATTCGCCTTATTTGTGCAACGAATATGAATATGGAAAAACTTGTCAGCGACGGTACGTTTAGGGAGGATCTTTATTATAGAATCAACACGATAAGTATATGGTTGCCGCCTCTAAGAGAACGGCTTGATGATATTTTGCCTTTGTCAGAGAGATTTATAAAAGTTTTTAACAAAAAATATAACCGTAACGTTCAGGGTATAAGCCCAGAAGGAGTTGTTATTTTAAGAAAATATTCATGGCCGGGTAATATACGTGAACTTCAAAATGCAATAGAAAAAGCCGTGATTCTCTCTGACGGGGAATTGTTAAGAGGCGGTGATTTTCAGTTTGGCGGTGCTAATAGCGTGCCGACACATCAACCCGTTAGCGGCAGTATTGAAGATGCAGAAAAAGTTTTGATTCAAAACGCACTTAATCAATGCGGTGGCAATCTTTCTTTGGCGGCAAAACAACTTAACATCAGCCGTCCGACACTTTATAATAAGCTCAAAAAATACGGAATATGAGAAATGGAAATTTTCTTGTACATATTAATTTTTGTTTTCGGATTAATTATAGGTTCGGTTGTAACATTTAGAAAATCAGCTTCTAAGGTCAATTATTTGATGGACGCATTGGAGGCTGGTGAAATGAATTTCCGTTTTAGCGGAAAAAACGCTTTGAACCGTGCTTTGAACCGTCTGAAAAATATTCTCGAAAAATTCCGTCAAGAAAACGAAACTGAATCTTGGTCAAAATTAATCCGTGTTTTAACTCATGAAATTATGAACACGGTAACTCCTATTGCCGCTCTTAGCGAAGCCCTTGCGCAAGATACTTCGCTTGATACGAAAGCCGGTCTTGAAACTATTTCCGCCTCGTCAAAAGATTTGATAAAGTTTATTGATTCTTACCGCAGCCTTTCAAAAATTTCAAAACCCGCAAAACGTCCCGTTGTTGTAGCGGATATGATTGGAAAAGTTATTTCCTTGAACGAAAAATATTTGGAAACCTCCGGCGTAAAATGCACAATGAAAGGATTTTATAGGGATATTTTAATTTATGTTGATCAGGGGCAGATTTCGCAAATTTTTATAAATTTGATAAAAAATGCAGTTCAAGCGCAGTCTAAAAATATTGAAATTTCAGTTGAAACAGCTCCTTCGGGTGCGGTTTCGGTTTTTGTCAGCGACGACGGACTGCCGATAAGCCACGAAAACAAAGAGCAGATTTTTATACCGTTTTATACCACAAAATCAGGTGGTTCGGGCATAGGGCTTAGCCTTTCACGACAAATAATGCGGCTTCATAACGGCACGATAGACCTTCTTCAAAGCGATAACGAAAAAACAACATTTGTCTTGAGATTCGCATAAATTTTTTCTCCTTTTATCTGCAAAAAAATCTTTTTTCACGTGAAATAGGAAAGGAGTTGTAAAAATCCTTTACACTATTGTAAAATTTCTTTACACTTTTTTTCTTGATAAAAACTTTAACTTCTTGAAATTTAGGTGTATAAAACTTTTGGCACGTTGAATGTAGTTTCTTTTTGCGACAACAAAAAGTGTAAAGAAATGAAAAAATTAAATATCATATTAACGTTGATTTTTTTCTCTTTCATCGGCTTTGCTCAAAAGCCGATGACACTGAAAGACTGTATGGAATTTGCTTCAAATAATTCAGCGCAAATTCTTGTAGAAAAAGAACTTTGCTATCAGAAGAAAATTGATAGGAGAGATGCTATCTTAAACGTTTTTACTCCGCAAATAAATGCTTACGCCGGTCTTGCCTTAACAAACGGTCGCACTACCGATCCTGAAACAAATATGTACACCGATTTAAAAATGTTTCAGGACGAATATCAAATTTCTGCTTCGATGCCTATTTTTAACGGTTTTGAGGCTGTTAATAATATGAAAATCAGTAAAATTGCTCTCGAAAGCGGCAAAAACTCTTTGCAGGTAAAAACCGACGAAATTTGTCTTGAAATCATGCAGTATTTTTATAATTATCTGTATTTCTTGAAAATGACGAAAGTTTTTTTTGACGAAAAACAAGAGGCTTTGTCAGCACTTCAACAAACAGAAAAAGAATTTTTGCTCGGGAACAAAAGTCGTGTTCAAGTCCTTGAAAAACAGAGTTTTCTCTCCGAAGCAGAATACTCTCTTGCTGATTACGAGGCCAAATGTAACGCCGCTTTGTCAGCTCTAAAAAAAGCAATGATGTTCCCTTCAAACGAAGTTTTGGAAATCGACACGACAATAAATTTTCAGCCCGTTTTGACGGACGATTTTGAAAATGCGACGGAACTTGCAACTTTAGCCAAAGAAAGCAATTCGCAGGTTTTAGTTTTTCAAAACTCTTTGAAAATAAAGGAGTTGGAGTTTAAAACCGCTAAATGGCAGTTTTTGCCGAGAATAGATTTGAACGCCGGCTGGTATTCGTCGCACTCAAAAATTAGCGGTGTTAATTATCAGGCGCAACCGTTCAAAGACCAAATAAAAAACAACGGAAGGGAATATATTAGTATATCACTTAACGTTCCTATTTTCAATCGTTTACAAAAGTTCTCTAATTTTTCGCGAAAAAAATCTGACTTCAAAATCGCAAGTTATGAATTTCAAGAAAAACAAACTGAAATCGAAAACGCTGTTTTAGAGGCTTTTGATGAGGTGTTGTCGGCACGAAAAAAACTCTTGGCAGCCCAGAAAAACGCTGATTTCCAAAAAGAATACTACGAAATCGCAGCGAAAAAATTTCAAGCGGGAATGATTCCGTACTTGGAGTTCAATACCGCTGCAAATAAATACGCCGAAGCACAAGCAATGTACTTTAACGCTCTGTTTGTCAGCAAAATAAAAACAGCTGTCATAGAGTATTATAAAGGCGTTTCGTACTTGGAACAAATTGAAAATTGAAAATTCATAATTCATAATTGAAAATTCATAATTATCATGGATATTGTAATTGAAAAGAAAAAAGGCATTAAAAAATATGCGGACAAAAAGTATATTCCGTATTACATCGGTGCAATTTTTGTCGCCGTTATCGCATATTTTTTGTTAACAACTGATACAAAGGCTGTTGCCGTTAAAAAAGAAAATTTTAACACTGCCGTTGTAAAACAAGGCGAGTTCAACGATTATATCCGCCTTAGCGGTCAGGTTTTGCCAATGATTACCATACAGTTGAGCCCACTCGAAGGCGGTGTTGTAGAGGAAATCATCAGCGAAGAAGGTTCGCACTTAAAAGCCGGCGAGGTTATCGTTAAACTTTCCAACGAAAATCTTGATTTACAGATTCTTAATTCAGAAGCAGAACTCGCTGAAAAAGAGAATATGCTTAGAAACACGATGATTCAGATGGAGCAACAGAAACTCGATTTGGAACAAAACCGTTTGAAATACACTCTTGATGTCCGCCGCACAAAACGTGCTTTTGAACAAAAAAAGCAGCTTTTTGAAAGTAATATGTGTTCAAAAGAGGATTTTTTGATTGCTCAAGAAGATTATGAATTGGCTTGTCAGCAGTTGGATTTGGTGAAAAACCGCGCAAAACAAGACAGTATGTACCGCAGTGTTGAAATCAAGCAAATGAACGAAAGTCTTGAAAATATGCGTGTTAATATGCAGATGATTCGTCGCAGAAAAGAAAACCTGACGATTAAAGCCCCGATTGACGGTGAACTCGGTCTTTTGGACGTGGTTCGTGGTCAGAGCGTTATGGCTGGAACAAAAATCGGTCAAATTAACAATCTTGATAATTATAAAATTGAGGTTCAAATCGATGAACATTACATTGATAGGGTAACATCCGGACTTTCAGCAAGTTTTGAGAAAAATAGCGAAACATTTTCGGCTGCAATCAGAAAAGTTTACCCTGAGGTTCGTAGCGGAAAGTTCAAAGCTGATTTAAAGTTTACCGGCTCTCAGCCCGAAAATATCCGTACCGGTCAGACTTATTATTTAAACCTTCAACTCGGAAGCCCTACCGATGCAGTGATTATTCCGAAAGGCACTTTTTATCAACATACGGGCGGAAATTGGATTTATGTTTTGGATTCTTCTGAAAAATTCGCAGTTAAACGCTCCATAAAAATAGGTCGTCAAAATCCCAAACATTATGAAATCTTGGAAGGTTTACAGGATGGTGAAAAAGTCATAATTTCGGGCTACGAAAATTTTGGCGACAATGAAAAAGTTGAGTTCAAATAGTTATAAAACATATAATTATGAAAATCGTTTTTAGAAATTTAGTTAGCATAATCCGTAAATTCAAGTTGGCTTGGCTGATGAATTTTGCGGGAATAGCAGCGGCTCTTACTGCGTTGATGTTTGTCGGAATGCAAATCTCTTACGAAAACAGTTTCGATGACAATCACTCAAACGCCGAGAGAATTTTCCGTATTAGTCAAGACGTTGAGCGTCCGTTCAATGTAATTCTCGCGCGGGGTGTAATCGAAACTATCGGACACATTTCTCCGAAAGTAGAAGCGTATGCCGCTGAAATGGATTTTTTCGACCTTAATTACA
>JAFYDK010000059.1 GCA_017544805.1 Bacteroidales bacterium
AAACGGACAAAGATTGAAGGCGTTAAAAATATTTTTACCTTCGGGATATATGGTGTGAGTTTTGTATTCCTCTTTGACAAAATCCGTAAGTGTCTTAAAATAAGGCTTTTCAAATTCGTCAGAGAGAACTTTTTTCCAACTTTCTTCGATATTAACGTCCATAATTTTTTTTTAAAAACTGTTTTTTTCTTTTAAATTCTTGAAACCCTCGCCCAAAACTTCACTTGCATCCAAAACAGTCATAAAAGCTTTCGGGTCAATCTCGCGGATATAGTCTTTCAACTCCTCAACCTCTTTTCTTTCAAGGACAGTTAGAATGACATTTTTTTCGGCATGTTCGTACATACCTTTGCCGGCTAAATACGTGCCGCCGCGATCCATTTCTTTCAAAATTCTTGAACGGATTTCTTCGTGCTTTTCAGAAATGATTAACAATGCCTTCTGAACACTCATACCTTGAAGCACAATATCTATCGTTTTGCCGGTTACGTAAATGATTATCAGCGAGAAAAGCGGAATCGCCCAAGATTGAAAAGCAGCAATACTCATCAAAACGACAACCGCATCAACTGTGATTTGAAGTTTTCCGAGAGGCTGCCGCGTAAATTTAGCCAACATTGCCGCAATAGCGTCAGTACCGCCGGAAGAGGCTTTCGCTTTGAAAACCAAACCACTGCCAATACCAATTAACAAACCTCCGAAAATTGCTGACAACAAAGGCTCGTTTTCAACCAAAGGTTTGTATCCCCAAGTAAACTCCAACAACGTGGTACTGAGCGACATAAAAGAAAAACCGATGATAGTCTTAAAACCAAATCCCGCACCGATTAACTTCATTCCCAAAAGCGTTATCGGAATATCCATTAAAAGCGACATCACTCCGATAGGTAAACCTTCGGGAAACATTTCAAACACCCCTTTGGTTAAGTGGTGAATCATAATCGAAATACCGTAAACGCCGCCCGGAACAAATTTATAAGGCGATACGAATAAAATAAACGCAACAGCAACTATGAACGCCCCGACAATAATCAAAACGTACTGCCAAAGCGTCTTTTTATTAAAAGTATATCCTGACATTTTTATCTAACAGATAACAACCTCCGGCTCTAATTTAATTCCGAATTTTTCTTTTACAGTCTTTTCTATTTTTTTAGCATAAGCCAAAATATCTTTGCCCGTAGCATTGCCTAAATTGAGCATTATCAACGCGTTATTTTTAGCAACACCGACTTTGGCTCCTTCCTCTGTTTTCTTAAAACCGCACAAGTCAATAAGTTGTCCGGCTGCAAGTTTTACTTTGCCGTTTTCTTGTTCGTAGGCTTTAAGCTCAGGAAATTGTGCTTTTAGTTTTTCGGCAGCAGCTTTTGTTAATTCCGGATTTTTAAAGAAACTTCCCGCATTGCCGAATTGTCTGAAATCAGGAATTCTCTCGCTTCTGATAGCTAAAATAACTCTACGCACAATATTCGGGGTCAAAATCTGAAACTCGGAAAGTCTTTGTCTCAAATAATCATAATCCAAAATAGGAACAAATTTTTTCTCCAATTTAAAAGTTACCGAAGTAACAAAAGCATTGTCTTTTAAATCGTTTTTGAAAATCGAATCCCTATAACCGAATTTGCAATCCTCCCCTTTTATGGTCTTGAAAGAATAATCCGCAAAGTCATAATACTCAACCTCTTGAATATAATTTTTAACATCGGCACCGTATGCACCGATACTCTGAACAGCTGAAGCTCCTATCGTTCCGGGTATGCCAGATAAGTTTTCGAGACCGAAATAATGTTTTTTAACACAGAAATCAACAAATTTATCAAAATCTTCGCCCGAAGAGACTTTTACAACAGCCTGATTATCATCATCTTGCAAAACTTCAATACCGGAAAGAAGATTTTTTAGGACTACGCCCTTAAAATCCTTTGAAAAAACGATATTACTACCGTTTCCAAGTATAATACGAGGCATCTCAAAATACCTACGTTTTCTGATAAAAGATTCAAGGTCTTGTCTTTCAGCAATTTCGAAATAATATTCCGCTTTTGCTGCCAAGTTAAAGGTGTTAGAATCTTTAAGTGAAAAATCTGAATATAAAAGCATAATTTTATATTTTTTAACGTTGCAAAGGTAAATTATTTTTTTGAACTTTCAGTATAATTTTTTTTTAAATTATAAATTATTAAAACCTTACGCCCATTACCAAAACATCGTCTAATTGTTTGAGTTTTCCTCTCCAAGCCACAAGATTATCATCAAGCATTTGCTTTTGCTGTTGCAATTCCTCGTTGTGAATCTTCAAAAGAAATTCTCTAAATTGTTTTATCATATATTTTTTGCGTCTGCCGTTTACCATACCGAACTGATCGGAATAACCGTCAGAAAACATATAAATCATATCTCCTTCGATAACTTCAAATTCGTGATTGGTAAATTTCTCGGTCTGATTTTCATAATAACCAATAGGCATTTCATCGGCATCTATCTGCGTTAATTTTCCATCCCTGATGAAAATCAACGGATTATGTGCGCCTGCGTACTGAATTTTTGAAGTTTTCTTGTCATATACACAAATCGCCATATCCATACCGTCTTTTTGCTCGTCCTCTTTTCCCGACTGACGCAGATATGTGATAATATCAGCACGAAGTTGCGTTAAAATTTCTCCCGCCGTAATATTATCTCCCGACATTCTCGCCGTTATATCGTTTAAGAAAGCTATACCGAGAAGACTCATAAAAGCTCCCGGAACACCGTGTCCCGTACAATCGGCTGCCGTGAAAACAAATTTATCATCAACATCATTGCCCCAATAAAAATCGCCGCTAACAATATCCCTTGGCTTCAACATTATAAAATGCAAGGGCAAATATTTACTGAAATATTCCTCAGGCGGCATAACGGCCTGCTGAATCTTCTGCGCATAACGGATACTTTCGATAATTTTATCGTTTTGAGCAGTGATTTCGTCTTTTTGAGCCGTAATCTCAATATTTTGTTTTTCGATTTTCTCGTTTTGAGCGGCAAGTTTTTCGTTGTCTTTACGCTTGCCCATGTAAAGTTTTGCAATGATAAAAATCATTATCAAAAATATACCCAAAACAATCGAAGAAACTAATATAATATTGTTTAACAGCTTATTACGAATATTAAGTTTCAACAATTCGTCTTCTTTTTCTGAAATTTCTTTATTGACTTGCTCAATGTGCATTTGCTGGTCAAGAGCAACTTTCTGCTGTTCAACAAGTTCCGCACGCTGCTTTTCCAACTCCTCTGAAACTTGAATTGCCTCCCTATTTTTCTTTTCAAGATTTTGTTCGGTTTCCTCAAGCTCCTGCATCGTAACAAGTTGTTTGTTTTTCAAAACAAGCATTTCTTGACGCTGCTTTTCCAATTTTTCAGCTTGGTTCTGAATAGCACGATTTTGCAACTCCATACTGCGGTTTTGCTTTTCTATCTGCTGCTGTTTCTGAAAAATCTCTCTCTCCCTCTGATCCAACAATTTCTGTTTGCTGTTGAGTTCTTTCTCCTTCTGCAAAAGTTCTTTTTGGGTCATCGAAAGCTGTTTGGATTGCTCCTGAATAATTTCGTCCTTGGAAATATCGTCGCCGTGAAGCTCTTTGGTCATGTTCGGGTGAACACTGATTCCAACCTTCCTCAAATTAGCACTGCTAAAACAAAACGATACAAGTCCCGTCTTTTCATCAACGAAATTTATCATCACCGATTTGGAATCCTCACAATTATCTGAAACAATGGCAATCGGTTTGCGTTTCAAGCCGTCACGAGCCTCCTTATAATCGGCGGCAAAGGGAACGTACAAAATATTAAAACTCCTATCGTAAAGAGCATCGGAAACAGAAACAAAATTTTTAACCGTCAATTTAGTACCCGAGGCCGGATAACCTTTACGCGCTTCCCTTTTCAAAAGCCTCAAAAAATCCGAATCGGCATTAACAACGGCAATGACTATCGTGCTAATCTCTTCGTCGTTTTCCCAAAGCAAATACTTGGGAATCTCGTAAAGGAATTTGGCTTTTTGCTCAAAAGCCGTCTCCCCGTACTGCGCAAACGCCTTTAAACACGATAAAACAAGTATCGCAATGATTAAAATGCTATATAATTTCAGTTTTTTCAGCATCTCAAAGTTTTTTATTACAACTTTTCTTTAATGGTTGGCAAGAATAAACTCTTCCAAAATTTTAGCATGATCAAAAGCCAATGCCGGCAATTGATTGAAATCAAACCAATCTACATCTGCTGCATCATCGTCCGCAACAGCCTCCGTATCTTCATCAACATAAGCATAAAAAACTATCGTTATCGTCCTTCCTCTTGGATCTCTGCCCGGATCGCCAAAAGCCTTAAACTGCGAAAGGAATTGACATTCAATCCCCGTTTCCTCTTTCAATTCCCTTGCGGCACTCTGCTCCAATGTTTCACCTTCCTCGGTAAAACCTCCCGGAAAAGCCCAACAATCTTTGAACGGGTCGCGCTTTCGCTTTATTAACAATACTTGACGTGTTATGCCCTCGCCCCTTACAACGATAGTATCGGTAGTAACGGAAGGCATAGGATACTTATATGTGTAAGCCATTTTTTTCCCTTCTTTAATGATTTTTTACAAGACAAATGTACATCTTTTTTTTTATTAATGCAATTTTTTGTCCACAAATTAGAAAAAAAGTATTTTTTTATGTATTTTTTTTATACTTTTACAAATTGTTAAAAAAAAAATTTGTCATGGAAGATATTATTTCTTTAGGGAAAGCATTGCCGGTAGCGGAAGAGTTTTATTCCGTTCAGGGTGAGGGACTTAACGCCGGAGTACCGGCATATTTCATACGACTTGCGGGCTGCGATGTCAGATGTCCGTGGTGTGATACCAAAGAGAGTTGGGACGAAAAAAAATTCAAAACCGAAAACATAGAAGATATTGTTTCAAGAATTTCGCAAACACCTGCTTGCAACGTTGTAATAACGGGCGGCGAACCTACCATGCACAATTTAGCACCACTGTGCGAAAGCCTTGAAAAAAAATGTTTATCAATTTGGCTCGAAACCTCTGGGACTCACCCTTTAACGGGAAATTTTGACTGGATAGCCGTTTCGCCTAAAAAAAATATCCAACCCTTGGAAGAGGTTTTGGAACTTGCCGACGAACTCAAAATGGTGATAACAAGTTCTGAGGATTTCTCTTTAGCGGAAGAATACGCTCAAAAAGTATCCTCGGAATGTGCGCTTTTGCTTCAAGCAGAATGGAACAATGCAAAAGAAATCAATCCGCTGATTTTGGATTACGTATTAAAACACCCAGTTTGGAAAATTTCGTTACAAACTCATAAATTCTTAAATATAAGGTGATTGTATGACACTTATGGCCTTGGGAGCATTGCTACCCGTGTTTGTAATATTGTTTTACGTTTACGTCAAAGATACAAGGAAAGAGCCTTTCAGTGTGCTGATTACGACTTTCATGTTAGGCGCATTAGCCGTTGTTCCGGCGATATTGGCAGAGCTTGGGGGAAGTTTTATTTCGGAAAATCCATTTTTTGAAAATTTTCTGATAGTATCGCCTGCGGAAGAAGGTGTAAAACTATTTGTTATAATGATTTATGTTTTTTCACACAGGGAATTTGATGACAGATTTGATGCTATTATATATTGCGTAACGGCATCTTTGGGGTTCGCCGCCGTGGAAAACCTGATTTACACTTTTGAAAACGGTATCGAAGTCGCAATTTTAAGAGCCGTAACCGCTATTCCGGGGCATACCGCATTTGCTGTTTTCATGGGAAGTTTTGTTGCTAAGGCTAAAACTCATGCGATTTATAACCGAAAAGAAAAACGAAACAAATATATTTTGCTTGCATTTTTAGTACCGGCAATAATGCACGGTCTTTACGATTTTCTTATCAGCATAAAATTTTTCTGGGGATTTGCCGCTTTGATAATTTACTCCGATATTCATTCCATTATAATCGTAAACAAAGCAAGTAAAGAAGACAGACCGTTTCAACAAGAATAAAAACGGTCTGCCTGAAGAAAAAAAATCTTTTACATTACGCTTTTAATTTTTTCAATCATATCCACAGCCAATTTATCGGCCTCAGACTGTGATTTAGCCTCGGTGTAAATTCTGATAATCGGCTCTGTGTTAGATTTGCGCAAATGAACCCAATTTTCGGGGAAGTCGATTTTAACACCGTCGATTGTGGTTACCGTTGTGCCGGAAATCTGATTGTAAATGCCTTCGATTTTTTTCAAAAGATTATCAACGTTGATTTCGGGCGTAAGTTCGATTTTGTTTTTGCTCATAAAATATTGAGGATATTCAAGTTTCAAGGCTGAAACTTTTTTCTTCTTTTTAGCAAGATAAGTCAAAAACAATGCTATTCCGACGATTGAATCCCTACCGTAATGAAGTTCAGGATAGATAACTCCGCCGTTGCCTTCACCGCCGATAACAGAATGATTTTCTTTCATTTTGGTTACGACATTGAGTTCGCCGACAGCCGAAGCGTCATAATGACAACCATATTTTAACGTAACATCCCTCAAAGCACGGCTTGAAGAAAGATTGCTTGCCGTATTACCTTTTTTATATTGCAAAATATAGTCAGCAACGGCAACCAAAGTGTATTCTTCACCAAACATCTCGCCGTCTTCCTGCATGATTGCAAGACGGTCAACATCGGGATCAACAGCAAAACCTACGTCCGCTTTTTTGTCTATAACAGCCTTGGAAAGTTCCGTAAGATTTTGTTTCAAAGGTTCGGGATTGTGTGCAAAATTTCCATTAGGAGTAGAATTTATAATTTCAAATTTCTTAACGCCCAAAGCCGAAAGCAGTTTCGGGACAATTAACGCTCCAACTGAATTTATCACATCAACGCAAACAGTAAAATCTGCCTCTGCAATTGCTTTTGTATCAACGAGTTCAAGACCAAGAACTTTTTTTATGTGTACATCTTCAAAGTTTTTGACTTCAGTGATTTTTCCAAGAGAAAATACTTCGGAAAAATCCGTTGTTTCTTCTGCCGTAAGGGAATATTCAATAATGAATTTTCCGTCTTCAGCATTCAAAAATTCGCCTGAAGAATTAAGGAGTTTCAAAGTATTCCACTGCGTAGGATTGTGGCTTGCCGTCAGAATAATTCCTCCATCCGCTTTAAATTCCGTAACAGCAATTTCGGTTGTCGGAGTTGTTGCAAGGTCAATATCTATGACATCGATTCCACAGAAAGTAAGCGCACCGGTAACGATTTGTTTAACGTTAGGACCTGAAATTCTGGCATCGCGTCCCACTACAACAGTGTATTTGTCCTTTTTTGACTGTTTTTTTATCCATTGTGAATATGCCGTGATAAATTTCACAATGTCAAAAGGCGTAAGGTTGTCGCCGGAGTGTCCGCCGATTGTACCGCGTATGCCCGAAATTGATTTTATTAATGCCATCGGTTTAATGTATTTTTTTGATTTTTTACAAATTTACATAAAAAATTTAATATAATTCCAAATAACAATAAGCATTTCCGACAATGGAAAGATATTTTTCAAACTCAGTTTTTTTTATGACAACTGTATAACAACAATCGTTAGGATGGAAACTCAGTAAATCAGCGTTTTGAAGGTTTTTGTCCAAAAACAGAAAAACATGATTCTCCTTGTCGTTGATAAGTCCAAAAGGCGAAACACTACCCGGTAAAAGGTCAAGATATTTCAACATTCTCTCCTGAGAGGCAAATGAAAGTTTTCCGGGCGAAGACATTCCTTTTGAAAGTAATTCCGCTTTGAGTTTTTTCTCAAGCGAATGAATGTCGAGGTCATGATCGCAGTCAAAACAAACAAGATAATGTTTGTTGCCTTTGTGATTGCGGAAAAAAGATTTTTACAATGAACCGACCCGTCATCTCTCCACCAACGCTTTGCCTCTTCGATAGTTTTGCCTTCGGGGTGCTCATAATAGGTAAATTCTATATTGTTGTCCTCCAAATATTTAACAACTGTTTCCTGACGTGTCATAATTTTTATTAAATATTTTTTTATTCAGCGCAAAGTTATGAAAGTTTTTTCTTAGGTAAAAAGTTTTTTTTAATTTTGCCGCTGATAAAAAAAGAAAAATATAAAAATATCATGCAGCTTAACGAAAAGCTTAAAAAATTTCATATAATTCTCGGTTCGGGTTCTCCCCGCAGAAAAGAAATTTTCTCAATTCTCGGTTTCGATTTTGAAATCAAAACTTTCCCCACCGAAGAAAATTATCCCGAAGACCTTGACAAAAAACAAGTTTCGGAATTTATCGCCGTCGAAAAAGCAGCGGCTTTCAAAGAGATGCTCGAAAATCAAAAAAATTCCATCGTCATCACCGCTGATACAACCGTCGTATTAGAAAACGAAATACTCGGAAAACCAAACGGCAGAAACGGTGCAATCGAAATGTTAAAAAAACTCTCCGGCAAAAAACATACTGTTTGTACGGGCGTTTGTATCAAAAACCATTCAAAAGAAGTAACCTTTTCTGCTTATTCCGATGTATGGTTCAGAGAATTGAGCGATGAGGAAATCACTTTTTACGTTGATAATTTCAAACCGTTTGACAAAGCCGGCTCGTATGCCGTTCAGGAATGGATAGGTGCGGCTGCAATAGCAAGAATAGAGGGTTCGTATTATAATGTAGTAGGTCTTCCCTCTCAAAAACTTTATATGGAATTAGAAAAATTTATTGACGGATTAAAATGAGAACACTCATAAAAAACGGTAAAATAGTAAACGAAGGCAAAATTTTTAAGGGTTCGGTTTTGATTGAAGACGAAAAAATTTTAGGCGTTTACACTCGGGAGCAAACTCCTCAAGAGGCTCTTAAAGCTGATATAATTTATGACGCTTTCGGAAAAATCGTTTTTCCCGGATTCATTGACACTCATGTCCATTTCCGCGAACCCGGTCTGACTCACAAAGCCGATATTTTTTCGGAATCACGCGCAGCAGCAGCCGGTGGTATTACAACTTATTTTGAAATGCCTAACACCAAACCGCCGACAACAACGGAAAAACTCGTTGAAGAAAAATTGGAATCCGCAAAGAAAAATTCCCTCGTTAATTATTCCTTTTTTATAGGGGCCACAAACGACAATATTGACGAAATCATCAATGCTGATTTTTCAAAAATTTGCGGCATAAAGGTTTTTATGGGCTCAAGCACCGGCAATATGCTCGTTGATAATCAAGAAAGCCTAAAAAAACTTTTTCAAAATTCGCCGTCAATCATAGTGGCGCATTGCGAAAGCGAAAAAATAATTCAAGAAGGGTTAGAAAAATTTCATAAACTCTATCCCGAAAACGCTCCGGCAAAAATTCATGAATTTGTCCGCAGCGCAAAAGCTTGTTATCAATCAACCGAATTAGCCGTAAGACTCGCAAAAGAATACGGTACAAGACTTCACGTTGCCCACATCAGCACAAAAAAAGAACTTTCATTGTTTTCGGACAACGAATTAAAAGACAAAAAAATAACCGCCGAGGTCTGCATTCCGCATCTTTGGTTCTCCTCTGACGATTATCAAGGACGGGGAATAAGAATAAAATGCAATCCGTCAATAAAATCGCGCGGAGACCGTAACGCCTTACGTAAAGCATTGGTTAACAATTTCATAGATACAGTTGCAACTGACCATGCCCCGCATACTTTTCAGGAGAAAAACAAAGAATATTTTCTTGCACCCTCAGGTATGCCTTCGATAGAGTTTTCGTCAGCAGTTATGTACAATTTGGCACAAAGAAAAGTTTTTCCTCTAACTTTAATGGCGGAAAAAATGTGTCATAACCCTGCAAAAATTTTCAAAATAAAAGACAGGGGCTTTTTGCGGGAAGGTTATTACGCAGACATCGCTATTATCGATCCCGAAAAAGATTTTGTAATCAAAGACAATGAAGTTTTAAGCAAATGCAAATGGTCGCCTTTTGATGGTTACAATTTCAAAGGAAAAGTATGCGCTACGATGGTAAACGGCAAATTTGTTTACAAAGATTTTGCGTTAATCGAAACACAAGCAGCAAAACAAGTTGATTTTTTTTAATTAATAATGCAATTTTTTAAGAAAAAAGTCAATTTTTATTTTGCACATAAATAAATCCTTACTACTTTTACAACGGAGAGCGGCTACATATTCCCTCTCTCCGACATATTTTATTTTGGGAATTGGCATTGTGCTGTAATCTTATCGAAAATGTGGAAGTTTTCAAAGCAAATGATTATAAGTACAACTGCCACGCCTATCATACAGGCGTGGGTCGTTGTGTTATATTATTTGCTTGGGTACTTCCACAACCTTCGATAAAAATATACAAAAACGACTACGCTTTTTTTATGCATAGCTGCAATCCAATTTTTTATATTTTGATTTTTTATTCAATAACTAAAAAAACAATTATGAAAATTTTAAAACTATCAGATTTTAACACCTGTGCATCATGTCCTGACAAGGAAAGAAAAAATGCGTATGCTATATTAAAAGAAGGGGTTTTAATTTTTAGATACGACAACAATAAGCCCGAAGACGCGTTTAAAATGAATAACGATTCTAAGTTTCCGATGTGGATCTCAAAAAATTCTGAAATTAAAACAATAATTTTTGAAAATTCATTCAAAGATTATACTCCTAAAACTTGTTACGCATGGTTTTATGATTGTATAAATCTCACTGAAATACAGAACATTAACAATCTTAACACATCTCAAGTCATAGATATGGGTTCTATGTTTTGCGGATGCAATTCTCTTATAAGACTTGATGTCAATAATTTTGACACAAAAAATGTTTCGGACATGGGGTATATGTTTCAAGGTTGCAATTCTCTTATACAACTTGATGTCAGTAGATTCGATACAAGAAATGTAAAATATATGTACAATATGTTTTCAAATTGTTACTCTTTGAAAACAATTTTGGTCGGGGACAATTGGAATACCAAAGCCGTAACTTCGTCAGAATCAATGTTTACAAATTCTAACAATCTTATAGGCGGAAAAGGAACAACCTACAATCAGGGAAAAAACGACAAAGAATACGCCCGTATTGACGGCGGTGAAAATTATCCGGGGTATTTCACTAAAAAATAAAAACTGCTATAAAAAATCCCTTGCAGAAAGCCTATTTTTTGACATTTCTACAAGAGATATTTTTTTCTTTAGGCGTTTTTAGCGTATTGAGCCGCAGTATAGAAATTTTCTTTTTTTAATTGCGGTAACACTAAATCTTTATCGCTCAAAAGCATTTTCTCTTTCGGTATTTTCCAATCAACGCCAATTGACTCATCAGAAAAAATAATTCCTTGTTCTGACTCCTTATTATAAACGTTATCAACTTTATATTGAAAAATTGCTTTTTCACTCAAAACTACAAAACCGTGAAGAAAACCTCTCGGAATCCAAAACCTGCGTTTGTTTTCTTCAGAAAGTTCAACTGCCAAATATTTTCCGAAGGTCGGAGAATCCGTTCTGACATCAACAGCAACGTCAATAACCTTTCCAAGTGGTACGCTTACAAGTTTAGCCTGAGTATAAGGCGGTCTTTGCAAATGCAAACCCCTAAGAACACCGAATGATGACATTGATTCGTTTTCTTGAACAAAATTTACTTTGCCGGCATTCTGCTCAAAAAGTTCTTTCTTAAATGTTTCACAAAAATAACCGCGTGAATCTCCGATTACTTTCGGCTCTATTATCAAAAGCCCTTCAATTTCTGTTTTTATAAAATTCATTTTAATTATGAATTATGAATTGTGAATTATAAATTATGAATTGTGAATTTTCGACTCCGCCAATCGGATTAAATATTTTCCGTAGTCGTTTTTCTCCATGACTTTTGCAAGGGACAAAAGTTTTTCCGCTGAAATATAACCGAGCGAAAAAGCAATTTCTTCAATACAAGAGATTTTTAAGCCCTGCCGAGTTTCTATCGTCTGAATAAACGAACCGGCTTCGTTGAGAGATTCATGCGTGCCGGTATCAAGCCATGCAAAACCGCGTCCCATGAGTTCTACTCCAAGACGCTCCTGCTCAAGATATTTTTGGTTGACGGTTGTAATTTCAAGTTCACCCCGTTTTGAAGGTTTTATTTCTGAGGCTATTTTAACAACATCGTTAGGATAAAAATACAAGCCGACAACAGCGTAATTAGATTTCGGATGTTCAGGTTTTTCCTCAATTGAAGTTGCCTTTCCGTTTTTGTCAAACGCAATAACGCCGTATCTTTCAGGATCTGTAACGGAATAGCCGAAAACTGTTGCGATATGCTCTGTTTCAACTCTTTTACGCGCATGATGAAGAATATTAGGCAGACCGTGTCCGTAAAAAATATTATCACCCAAAACAAGACAAACGTCATCATCACCGATAAAATCTTTTCCGATAATAAAAGCCTGTGCAAGACCCTCAGGACGGGGTTGCTCTTTATAAGAAAATTTCAATCCCCAATCCTCGCCCGAGCCGAGCATACGCTCAAAAAGCGGCAAATCCTGCGGCGTTGAAATTATTAAAATATCCCTTATCCCGGCTAACATCAACGTAGAAAGAGGATAATAAATCATAGGCTTGTCGTATACCGGCAGCAATTGTTTTGAAATAACTTTCGTTATCGGATAAAGCCTTGTACCCGAACCGCCTGCCAAAATAATACCTTTCATGTCGAGTAAATTATTAAATTTTGTTTTTTGCAAAATTATGGATTTTTTTTCAAAAAAGGAATTATTTTTGTAGCTTTTTACCCTCAAAGCAATGAAAACGTTAAAAAGATATATTTTAGGTCTGATTTTTTTATCGGTAGCCTTCTGCGTAAAAGCCCAAGAACCTATTAAACAGACTATCATAAAAGAACTTAGAAATGCTTCAGGTTTTCGTAAAGCCGTTTTACTTTACGAATTATCCGAAGCGGAAAGCAATATGTCTATTGACAAAACGATTAATTACGCTTTACATACTATCACTTATCTTGATTCCATAAGCGGCAGACCATTTGATTTTTCTAATCCGGGATACGAATCCGATTCTATTCTAAAACTCAGAGCAGCAGCTAATTACCGTTTAGGAAAATCATATCTCGCACTACTAAAAGAAAACAGCGATACAACCAAAAATTCTTTTTACACCAACAAAGCAGGATATTATTTAAAAGTAAGTTTAACAATACGTCAATTTCAAAAAGACAGCTCGGGAATTGCTAAAGACATCAACGAATTAGCATTTATTGAGGCTATCAAAGGCAATAGAAAAAAAGCAGATTCTCTTTTTGAAAAAGCATTGAAAATTTATGAAAAACTTCATGACAAAACCGGAATTGCAATGGTGGCAAGTTATATCGGACTTTCGCTAAAAGACAGTGTTGCAACTCAATACAAAGCCGAAATGAATTTTAAAACAGCGTATCAGTATTTTATGGAAACGGGCGATTCGCTCAACGCTGTCAAAACAATGGCTGAACTCGCCGAATTATATTTTACGCAAGACCTTTTGGACGAGGCACAAGAACAACTTTTGCCGGCTTTGAAATTTTGTGTTAAACACAATCTCCACGTTACCGAAAGTTGGATTCACGGACAATTAGCCAAAATTTACGAAAAAGACAGTGCATATTCTCTCGCATTAATGCACTTAAAACGTCATAACAAAATCATGGATTCGGTTTTGAACGAAAAAAACATAACGCACCTCAACGAATTGTCGTTCAGATACGAAAACGAGAAAAAAGATTTAAGAATTATAAAACTAAACAAACAGACAATAATAGATCAATACATAATTTTCATAACCTTGGGAATTCTGTTAGTAGGTCTTTATTATCTTTACCGTAATCACCGTCTCAACAAAAAACTTACTGAACGGAACATTCAGATTCACAATCAAAACGAACAAATTAAACATCAAAAAGACTTAATTGAGGAGGTTCACGAAAACCTCTATTCGAGCATAAACTATGCGGCAAGACTTCAGATGATAATCATAAAAGGCAGTATTACGGCCGAAAACATTTTAAAAGATTATTTTCTGATTTATCTGCCAAGAGATGTGGTATCCGGTGATTTTTATTATGTCAGAGATTATTACGATGATTGCCGCGTGGTTGCCGTTGCCGATTGCACAGGACACGGTGTCCCGGCTGCATTTTTGAGCGTTCTGAATATAACGTTCTTAAACGAATTTTTCAACGACATCGACCACAAACCCGACCCCGCAACACTTTTGGAAGTATTAAGAATAAAAATAAAAAACACACTCAATCAAAACGGCGACGTGTATTCCTCAACAGACGGTATGGATATTGCCATCGTTATCGCTGACAGAAAACAACGCACGGCAAGTTATGCGGGAGCGTACATAGATCTTTTTATCGTTGATGACAAAACCAAAAAGGTAAGAACAATAAAAAGCGTACACAACCCTATCGGTTGGTACAACAAAGAAAGCGATTTTTCCAGCGAGGAATTATCCCTAAACGAAAACGATGTTTTGTATATGTTTTCAGACGGTTATACTGACCAGATAAACGTTGATGTTGAGAAATTTACGAAATACAGGATGAGGAAAATAATGGAAGAATTTGCTCCTTACGACCTCCAAACCCAAAAACAACTGTATATCGAAAATTTTATCAATTGGAAAAAAAATGTCGATCAAGTAGACGATGTCCTGCTAATGGGCGTAAGGGCACACTGCCTTTACGACTAAAATTTTTTTCAAAAAAATTTGTTAGTTAGGAATTGTTTTTGTTATTTTGCATATTAGAAATAAATATAACGGATATAATGATTGAAACTGACGAAATAAAAGAAAGACGCAGAAAAATTATTCAGAGCGCAAGAGAAGATTTACAGACGATTTTAGGTAAATACACTCATCAACGCATTTCTGATGAATGGTTCTTTTACGGTTTGGGATTCAACCGTGATGATATGCAATACGTATTCGGATTCAACGCCGGCTTTTTCAAATTAGAGGAAGTTGAAGGATATGCTTATAGTCATGTCGGAGTAAATGTTTTGGTTAGGACCAACGGCATTAATCCCGAAATCAGAACCCAATATCAGAAATTTTTCCGCCATGAATTAACTGATTGGATTACAGAACCAGAACAGAGTTATTCTTCGTTCAGAGGCGGTGTAGGTACGATATTCCCGCATTACAGAAATATTAAAACTTTTTATTCCGATATGCAAATCTGCGAATACATCAGAGAAGGCATCCAAGGAATCGCCAGAATGTATAACGCTATATCGCAGAATCCGGACGGAATTTTTAATAACGTACTTTGCATGAATTCAAGAAACGAAACAATTTTGGATCTTGTAAAAAAAACAGCTCAGCAATCAAAATAAACGATGCAGTTTCTTAATGCCGGTTTTTTGTGGGCGGGATTTGCCGTCTTGATACCGCTGATTATACATTTGTTTAATTTCAGACGTTTCAAAACGGTATATTTCAGCGACGTAAGGTTTTTGCAAAACTTAAAAAACTCAACGAGACATCGTTCGGTACTGAAACATCTTTTAATATTAGCAGCGAGGATATTAATTATAGCCTCGCTTGTTTTGGCATTTGCCGAACCCGTAATTTCCACTTCAGGAGAAACCGGTAACAAAGCCAGTAAAAATGCTCCTCCCGTAATTTATATTGACAATTCATTCAGCATGATGAACGGCAAAATCGAAGGATTGAACCTCGAAAATGCCAAAAACAAAGCCCTTGAAATTGCCGGAGCATTCGATTCTCAAACACCTATAATGCTGATTACCAATGGCTTTTTAGCTCAACACAACCGCCTTGTTAAAGCAGATGGAATAAGGGACTTTTTGCAAAAACTTTCACCCTCACCCAAAGTGCCGACACTCGGTCAGGTAATAGAAAAATCTTTGAACAATCTCAACTTGCTTGATATAGAGCAAGATACGAAAAAAAATATTTTCATAATTTCGGATTTTCAGAAAAGTATTTGCGATTTCAACAAATTGCAGGCAGATTCCAATCTGACAATTTCATTGATACCTATTGTAAATGAGAGTGTTAATAACATTTATATTGATACTGCGGAATTTCTCTCGCCTCAAAGAATGAAGCTTTCTCAAGAGGAAATTTCGGTAACAATTGCCAACCTTTCAAACGATATTGCAAAAAACGTTCCTATAAAACTCTACATTAACGGCAGTACAAAATGCGCCGAGACAACCGACATCAACGCCGGTGAAAAAAAACAAATCACTTTAAAATATGTCAATCCCGAGAAAAGTCTTGTAAAAGGAAGAATTTCAATAACAGATTTTCCCGTAAGTTATGACAACGATTTGTTTTTCAGTTACAAAATCGACACTCTGAAAAAAGTTTTAATCATAGGCGAAAACAATTCTAAAAAATATTTTAATGCGCTTTTTGGTAAAGACAACAATTTTAAAACGGATATAGTTTCAGAAAATCAAGAAGATATAAATTTCAACAACTATCAGTCCGTGATTTTGAACTCGCCTGAAAAAATTTCGAGAACGCTCTGCGGCAAGATTATAAATTTTGTTTCGCAAGGCGGAAACGTTGTTTTCGTGCCGTCGTTTTCGGGGTCTGTTGAGGATTATAATTATTTGCTTTCATCGCTTCAATGCAATGTATTTTTGTCGAAAGATACTTTGAAATGCAAAATTTCAAAATTCAACGACAAATCACCGCTTCTGAGAAATGCAATAAAATCCGTCCCGGAAAACGTTGAAATGCCGGTAATTAAACAATGTTATAATTCCTCATCAAATAGTTACGAAGGCGAAGACATAATCCTCGAAAGCGATTCTTACAAAAAAATTCTTTCGGCAAATCAATACAAAGGCGGAAGATTTTATGTTTTTTACTCTCCGTTAAACGAAAAAGCGGGAAATCTTGTTACCGACCGTTTGATTGTGCCGATTCTTTACAACGCCGTAACAATATCGCAAAATTATGATTTTTCGTATTATTCCGTTATAGGTAAAGATAACGGAATAAGCGTAAAATTAGACAATTACAGCGAAGGAAAGAAAGTTTTCTTAAAACAAGAAGATTCGTTGAGCGAATTTATTCCAAGACTTTCAGGTCCTGACGGTTACGGAAATTACAAAGTTTTTTCGGAAGATGCAATTCAAACGCCCGGCTTTTATGATTTAACAATAGAAGGACAAAAAGCCGCAACTCTTGCATATAATTATGACAGGAAAGAATCTGATTTAAGATTTGAAAACGTAGAAAAAGTAGCGGACGATTTGAATTCCAAAGGCTTCAAAAACGTCCGCATCATCAATTCCGAAAACGAAACATTCGCTTTAACTGCCGTTAAAGAGGCGGAAAACCGCCCGCTATGGAAAGTTTTTATAATTTTAGCACTGCTGTTCGGAGTGTGTGAAATTCTAATTTGCAGATTTTTATAAAACCAAAAAAAAATCAGTCAATCCTTGTTATCTTTGCTCCTAAAGCGTTCAATCTTGCATCAAGGTTTTCGTAACCACGGTCGATTTGTTCAATGTTATGAATAATGCTTTTGCCTTCAGCCGAAAGAGCTGCAATCAAAAGCGCAACACCGGCTCTAATATCGGGCGAGGTCATCGAAGTCGCTTTCAAGGGAAATTTATGGTCAAGACCAATAACTGTGGCGCGATGAGGGTCGCAAAGAATAATTTGCGCTCCCATGTCAATAAGTTTATCAACGAAAAACAAACGCGATTCAAACATCTTTTGATGAATCAAAACGCTACCTTTAGCCTGTGTTGCCACCACTAACAATACACTCAACAAATCCGGAGTCAAACCAGGCCACGGCGCATCAGAAACCGTTAAAATAGAACCATCAATGTATGAGGCTATTTCATAACTATTTTGCGCCGGGATAATTATATCATCGTCTTTTTCCAAAACGTTGATGCCGAGTTTGCGGAATGCTCCCGGAATCAAACCGAGATTTTCACGACTGACATTTTTAACTGTAATTTCCGAACCCGTCATTGCCGCAAGTCCGATAAAAGAACCAATTTCTATCATGTCGGGAAGGCAACGGTGATTACAACCATGAAGTGTTTCAACACCTCTGATTTTCAGAAGGTTGCTGCCAATACCCGAAATATCGGCTCCCATAGAAACCAACATTTTGCAAAGCTGACAAATGTACGGCTCACAAGCAGCATTAAAAATCGTAGTTTCACCTTTTGCCAAAACAGCAGCCATAACAATATTTGCCGTACCCGTTACGGAAGCCTCCTCCAACAAAATATACGTTCCTTTGAGATTTTTGCCGTTAATGGTATACGAGGATTCGTTCAAATCGAAAGAAAACTCCGCACCAAGTTTTTTCAGACCGATGAAATGCGTATCAAGATGCCGTCTGCCGATTTTGTCGCCGCCCGGTTTTGGCAAATAAGCATATCCGAAACGAGCAAGCAACGGACCTACTATCATAACCGAACCCCTTAATTTTGTACTTTTCATGCGAAAATTCTCCGATTTGAGAAAATCGAAATTAACTGTTTTCGCTTGAAAAGAATACGTGTTTTTCTTCTCATGAACAACCTCAACGCCAATATCCCTCAAGAGTTCGATTAAATTCAGTATATCCGAAATTTCAGGGACGTTGCTTACGGTAATTTTTTCTGAAGTTAAAAGCGTTGCGCATATAATTTCCAACGCCTCGTTTTTAGCTCCTTGCGGAATAATTTCGCCCGAGAGCTTTGCGCCCCCGTAAATTTCGTATTTAGACATGGTAGAAGTTTCTTTTTCTTGTTGTTAAACTATTTATGATAATTGTTAGTATAATAACGGCGGTTACTGTTATAACCCTGCTGATTGCTGCTATTGTTGCGACCGTTACGGTTACTGAAATTGTTTTGATTATTCTGAGCGTTTTGACGCGATTTCGATTTCATAAAATCACGACCATCAATGAGTTTGAGTCCCTCGTCCCTAACCTCAAGTTCACCTTCAGAAATCTCTTTCAAAACCTTAAAAATCACTTCGTCGTTGATGTTTTCCTTGTTCCACAAAACATAGGATTTTTTCATGTGATTGGTAATGGTTTTAATCATTTCGTTTTTGCGAACAGGGTCGTCGATGGTTTTGCACTTATTCATCAAACCCTCAATAATACGTCCGAAAATCGGATATTTCATATCCTTCTCATAACGGAAAACAGGAGAAGGTTTTGAATACAAATTCTCCTTGTTCGGAATAGGATACGGAGAAAACTGCGTCAATTTAAAATCCGACATTATTGCCAAATGATCCCACAAAATATGTTTGAAGTCAGGGTGATTGTCCCTTAACTGCGGGTTAAGATTTCCCATTATCGAAATAATTGCCTTAACCGATTTTTCCTTGTCAATAGGATCCGTCAAATTTACAGCATAATCTATCAACATTTGGACATTGCGTCCGTACTCAGGAAATGCTAAACTTTTCCTTGATGTGTTATATTCCATATATCTCTCTTATATAATTACAATTTCAGTTTTTTGTATTTTTTTCTATTTATAACCCGGATTCTGTTCGATTACGGCATCTTTGTTGAGATCAATTTCCGACAAAGGAATAGGCAACAAAGTATGAATATTTTCGTCAAAACCCGTAATCTGCTTTGAATCTACGCCTTCAGGGCATTTCTCCATTATCATTTTAACACGCTCAGCAAGTTTTTTAGTTCTACAAAGCGTATAACGGCGGTTTTCCTCACCAACGAGTTCACGGATTCTTTCATCAAGAATAAAATCCAAAGTCATGTCAGAGGCTGAAACTATTCCCGCCTGAGGATCTCCGTCCTCTTTTTCACGGTATTCCTTAAATGCACGATCTCTTAAAACGTTGATGTCATCGGCTGCTCCCTGAGTATTATCCTGCATAACACGAGCCTCAGCTCTCAGAAGATAAGCATCAGCCAAACGCATTAAAGGCCAATCCTTTACCATCGCCCAACCGAAATCTTCAGTAGGATCATAAGCTCCCCATTTTGTACAATGCGGATACAGCACATTAAGCGTATCTTGTTTTCTACAATGAACTAAATCTCCGGTTTTAACAGAAATTTTTTTTAGGCCTTCCGTTTTCCCTGCTTTCTCATCTTCTTCTGAAACATCAACCCTGAAACCGTCAGCATCAATATAATATTCGCCCGTCCAATCCGGCTTGTTGTACCATAAATTGCGACGGATATTATAATTGGAATTTCTGATGTCGCCTTCCTGATAAAGTCCGTATTTTACATAATTGCTTAACCTTAATCTACCGTTTCCACGACCACCCAACGAGTCAGCATTTACCATACCTTCTATTTTATGAAACGCAGCAACCCAATTTCTACGCTGCTGAGGAGCAGAAATCGTACCGCCCGAAACTGTTTTGTTGTATTCCATTTGAAAAACCCAAATACCTTCCGTATTATTCTGACTTCTGCGCTGATTGCCCCAACGGAACATATCACTATAATAATCACCGGCATCAGACAAAAACTTTCCGTAACGCTTCTGAATAAGGCTGTAATTACCTTCGTCAATTACAGGCGATACTATATCCTCGGCTTCTTTGTATTTTCCCATTCTAAGATAAGCCTCTGCTGCAAGAATACGCGCACAATCCTTATTTATGCGACTTTCCGTAACAGTTTTATCGACTTCAGGAAGATTTGCAACAGCATCCTTCAAATCCGAAACTATAAGAGCATCTATTTTTGAAATATCCTCTCTAACATAATCAGTTTTCGGTTTTGATATGGTTTGAGTAACAAGTGGAACTTTACCCCAAAAGGTTACCAACATATTATAAGAATAAGCTCTAAAAAATTCCGCCTCAGCTTTTTCAGTTGGAGTTGCCAAATCGGACAAAATTATAATATTAGCATTGTTAATAATTTTATAAAGATACCTCCAAAGATGACCGACGCCTGCATTTTCGGAATTTAACGAAGCGTATTGATAAAACGGAGTTTCAACGCCATCAACATCACCTGGTGCGCCGACATCAGTACCATCTTGAAAACATCCTACAAAACCTTGTGAATCAGACCATCCCCATAATTCAGCAAATTGACGGTGAAGCCCTATAACTTTTGCCTCAACATCCTCTATATCAACAGAATATGAGGAATACATCTGTTCATCCAAAAAACTATCTTTGCACGAGCCCAAACCCGTTATTGCAACAGCGGCAATGCCGTATATTATTTTTTGTATTTTCATCTTTTTCTTTTTTTTAACTTACAATTCTCTTAACTTTCAATTGTCAATTGTCAATTAAAACGTTATATTCGCACCGAAAACAACACTCTTTGTCATAGGATAATTGTTTTCGTAACCGCCCCAACCGCGTTGTGTTAAATCAGCTTCAGGATCCCAGCCTTTCCATTTCGTAAAAGTAGCAAGATTGCGACCTGTTACATATAAAACCAACGAGCCGATGTGCATTTTTTCAACAGCTTTTTCGCTGAAATTATAACTCAAGGTTACGTCCTTAATTCTCGTAAAACTTGCATTACACGGAAAACCGTAGCCCCAACGATTGGAGGTTTTAGAAAGCGAACGGTATTCGTTACTTTTGTTTTCAGGAGTCCAATAGCCGATTTCTGTCGTAAAATTTCTACGTCCCATTTCATCTCCCGCCGTTGCAAGCAATGAATTGTTACGCTTAATGCCTTGAACTGTTGAGATAAAAATACTCAAAGTAAAACCTTTGTAAGTTAAAGTGTTAGTAAGACCGGCTGTCCATTTCGGCGAAGTCTGTCCTTGAATAGTTTTGTCGGCTTCAGGAGAAATACTACCATCACCGTCTATATCTCTTAGTTTTACATCTCCGGGGTGAGCAGTAGGATCGTGTGTCAAATGTTCTCCTCTTTGAATTTCATCTTCCTGCCATATACCTTCCATCTCGTAATCATAAATTACACCGATGGGCTGCCCAATAAACCAACGATTACCTATATCATCTTTACCATCACCGTAAAGATCTACAATTTCGTTTTTGTTATATGAAAATACTAAGTCAGATTTCCATTCAAACTTCTTTTTAACGATGTTGTGAGTACAAAGCGTTAATTCAATACCCGTATTTTTGGTTTCACCCATATTGGTCATAACACTTTCATAACCAGAAACCCTAGGCAAATTTCTGCGTAAAAGCAAATTAGTAGTATTAGCAGAATAAACATCAATATTTCCTGAAAAACGATTTCTTATAAAACCAAAATCCAATCCGACATTGAATGTCTTTGTAGTTTCCCAAGAAAGTCCTGTATTTCCAAGTTCACTTTTTGTCCAAATCGCAGAAATAGATTTGCCATTCATAGCTAAAAGACCATCGTTCATTTTTCCGATAGTTTCATAAACACTGATAGCCTCGTTTCCGGCGATTCCGTAAGAAACCCTCAATTTGAGATTACTAAACACATTGGAAACAGAGTTCATAAAACTTTCGTTAGAAATATTCCAACCTAAAGCAACGGAAGGGAACACACCGTATTTGTTATCGGGACCAAAAACAGAAGAACCGTCACGCCTTACTGTAAAAGTAAACAAGTAACGACTTGCATACGAATAGTTTATTCTACCCATTTGCGATACGGTATTGTACTTGTCGGAATAAGAATCTGAGGTTTGCGTTTGAGCACCGCCAAGGTTGTGCCAAAGAAGTTCTTCGTTAACAAATTTAGAACCACCAGAGGAACTGTTATGATATTTTCTGCCGCCTGAGGCATAAAGAAGTGTTATGTCCAAATGATTAACTTCACGGAAGTCTTTGTTGAAACTAATAATATTTTCAGCAGTAAAACTTTGAGTTTCTGCATTATAAATATAACCATAACCACCATCATTGTTATCTTGCTCTTTCCCGTTGAAATAAGCCTCACGTTCGGGAAGATATGTAAAACCAAAATTGAATTTATAATGCAAACCGTCAAAAACATGAAGAATTTTACCGAAATCCAAATCGGCAAAACCGTTAAGATTAACATTCCAAGACCTGCGTTCATGGTCTTGATTAACATCTCTCATCGGGTTGAAAAACAATTTTTCACTCTCCATAGGATAAATGCAATAAGAGCCGTCAGATTCGTAAAGTTTTCCGTAAGGACTCATTGCCTCAGCCATAAGAAAATTAACCCTTCCGCCGTCTTTGTTATGAGAAACTATATAAGAATTTGTTCCGATTTTCAGATAATTAGTAACGTCGGCATCAACATTGGTTCTAATAGAAATACGTTTGTAATTATATCCTTTCAAAATACCTTTTTGATCCATGTAATCCCCGGAAATGTAATAATGATGATTTTCTGTTCCCCCGCTGATTACAACATTATGGTTTTGAATAATACCCGTTCGAGAAGCCTCTCCATAAATCCAATCGGTTTCTATTCCGAAAGCTTGATTATTTACTTCAGCCTCGTTTTTAACATAACCGTTAATCATAGTTTCGCCGGGATTCTGTGCCACATAATCTCTATAACGCTGCGTCATTTGTGCACCATCACAAAATTCAAGTTTTTTGGCGAAGCTCTCTACACCGAAATAACCATTATATGCGATTTTAGGTTTGCCTTCCTTGCCTTTTTTGGTTGTAATAAGGATAACGCCGTTTGCACCATTAGTACCATAAATAGCTGTTGCAGAGGCGTCTTTCAAAATTTCAATAGACTCGATGTCGCTCGGATTGATATCGTTGAGCGAGCCGCCACTTTTGCTGATAGGAATACCGTCCACAACAACGTAAGGACCGGTTCCGGCATTAATAGAATTGCGTCCGCGAACCAAAGTTACGGGAGAATCACCCGGAATAGACGAACCTTGTGATACATTAACACCGGCTGCCACTCCTTGAACGGCTTGCATAGCATTAGCAACGGGAATCCTTGAAAGTCTCTCCTCTTCAACCGAGGCTACCGAACCCGTAACGTCAGATTTCTTCTGAACACCGTAACCTACAACGACAACTTCGTCGTGCGAAATATCATCTTCGCGCAAAAAAACATTAACAGTTTCAC
Source organism: Bacteroidales bacterium (assembly GCA_017544805.1). GTDB lineage: Bacteria > Bacteroidota > Bacteroidia > Bacteroidales > UBA3824 > UBA3824. Next base: position 24,015 of record JAFYDK010000059.1, read on the forward strand.
CCGGATTAAATTTAATCTCTTGTGACTCAAAACCGATGTAAGAAATCACAAGCACTCCGGGTACATCCGCTGTAATTAAGAAATTTCCGTCAATATCGGAAATAGTACCATTGTTAGTACCCTTAATATAAATCGTTGCACCTATAACAGGGTCTCCATTATGATCCGTAATATTACCTTTTACGGTTTTTTGTTGCACCTGTGTTACCTCCTGTGCATTAACTCTCAAAGCGGGAGTCAAGAAACCTCCTGTTATTAAGGCAAATGTCAAAATTTTTAAATAGTTCATAAGTTCATTATTCTGGTTAATAATTTAAACATCTTCTTTTTTTATTTTCGGTAATTAACAATTAATTACTTGGTTGCAATTAGTTATTTGTAACAAAATTAAGTTAATTTTTGATTATAGTCATATTTGCCGCTGCATATTTGAGCAGTAAATTTTTTCTGCCGACACTCATAAAATCAACAGAAATTGTCGTATCATTGCCAGTTTTGTTGACAGAGGCTATTTTACCGCGTCCAAATTTATCATGTTGAACCTCAACGCCTTCTTTAAAAAGACTTTCGTCCGTTTTAGGTTTTCCGAGATTGCCGAAACGGAAAGAAGAAAGTTTTTTTAGATTTTTTTCTTCCGCAATTTTCGTCAGCGAATTAGGATGACGTTTCATAGAAAACGGATGATCAGAGGCTTGAAACATAGATTCTCCGCCGATTCCGTAATCCAAATAACGGCTGTCAATCTCCTTTATAAACCGTGAAGGCGATGCCGGTGTTAATTGCCCCCATTTATAACGCATTCTGGCAAAAGAAACGGTAAGTTTTTTTTGAGCTCGTGTTACCGCCACGTAAAAAAGTCTGCGTTCCTCCTCCAAATCCTTGTTTGACATCACTGACCTTGCCGAAGGAAACAACCCCTCCTCTACTCCTGCCAAATAAACGTTCTTAAATTCCAAACCTTTTGAAGAGTGAATCGTTAAAAGCGAAACCTTATTGAAATCGCCTTTGTCCTCATCAGCATCTGTCATAAGTGAAACATCGTCAAGATATTGCGCTAACAATAATTCCTGACCACTATCGTTTTTATGAGCCTCACACATGGCTTTGATACCGTTCAAAAGTTCTTGTATATTCTCGTAACGGGACTGACCTTCCGGTGTTTTGTCCGCGCTCAAATCCTGCAAAATTCCTGATTCTGAGGCAATTTTCATCGCCGCTTGATAAGCATTAGAGGTCAATGAAAAATTATGAAACGAAAAAACTAATTTCATAAAACCCGCAACAGCATTCAACGTTCTCGGCGAAATCTTAGAATCAAACTGAGAAATCTGTGCCACAGTGTTCCAAATACTCAAACCATTTTGAGTTGAAATCGCAGAAATTTTTTCCATCGTCGTATCACCGATTCCGCGTTTGGGATAATTAACAACCCTTAAAAACGCCTCATCATCGTTTCCGTTTACGGCAAGTCTTAAATACGAAATCAAATCTTTGACCTCTTTGCGCTGATAAAACGATAACCCACCGTAAATTTTGTACGGAATAGAACGTTTCATAAGCGATTCTTCAAGTATTCTTGACTGCGCATTAGTACGGTAAAGTATCGCAAAATCAGCATAACCGTCTGCCTGACCGTCTGAAATTTTTTTCAAAATGTCAGCGGCAATATTAAACCCTTCCTCATTGTCTGCTGCGTTTTCCATAACACGGATTTTATCACCGGTTTCGTTTTCGGAAAAAGAATTCTTTTTCATCTGACGCGAATTGCAAGCAATAACCGTATTAGCAGCATTAACAATAGTTTGAGTACTACGGTAGTTTTGTTCAAGTTTAAAAATCTGAGCCTCTTTATAATCTTTTTTGAAATTCAGAATGTTTTCTATCTGCGCACCACGAAACGAGTAAATACTTTGAGCATCGTCGCCAACCACAAAAACATGCCGATGAACATTTGCCAAGGCTTTAACAATATTGTACTGAACAGAATTAGTATCCTGATACTCATCAACCAAAATATATCTGAACTTTCCGGCATATTTTTGGACAACATCAGGATTGTTTCTAAATAAAATCTGCGTTTGCAACAATAAATCGTCAAAATCCATAGCATTAGCGGATTTACATTTTTTGACGTAGATTTTATAAATCTTCGCAATAAGGGGTTTTTGAGCGTTGCAATCGTCAGCGTAATAAGGACTTGTTTCGTATTCATCGGAGGTAACAAGTCCGTTTTTAGCGGTTGTAATGCGGTTGTAAACCTCGTTTACGGGATATTTTTTATCATCAAGTTTTAAGTCCTTGACAATGCCTTTAACAAGTTTTTTAGCATCCTCGGCATCATAAATCGTAAAATTCGGTTTATATTCCGTTTTAGAGATTTCCATTCTGAGGATTTTCAAAAAAATGGAGTGAAAGGTTCCCATCCAAAGCGAAGCGGATTTTTCTTCGCCGATTTTTTGAGCGATTCTTTCCTTCATTTCCCTTGCCGCTTTGTTAGTAAAAGTGATTGCAAGAATATTCCAGGGCTGATAACCGTTTTCCAAAAGGTGCATAATTTTGTAAGTGAGCACCCTTGTTTTGCCCGAACCTGCACCAGCTATTACCAAAGCCGGTCCGTCAATATATTCTACAGCCGCTCTTTGCGGCTCGTTCAATTCGTCCAAATATGACATTTTATAAAAATTCTTTCATTTTGATAATACGGATAAAACGAAAAAAAGTTCGCTAAAAACCGTATAAAATTATGACATTTTTCTTTGATAAGATAAATTACTTTCGATATGCAATGTACTGTGCAAAAATAACGAAAACTTCTGTACAAATACTCGTAAAAATAATTTTCAACAAAGTACGCAAAAAGTTTTCAAAACCGAAAGCATCCAACATAAAATACGCTGCATGATGAACAACTATCAACGGAACGGAATAACTCAAAAACCAACTGAAACCCATTTCCATCAAATAAGGATGCGTTCCGTTTTCGTAACCGTCCCTCGGAGCTATAATATCAAGGACTTTTATCCTCAAAAACGCTGTAACAACCGAAGCAGCAGAATTCAGCCCCGGTGTATCACAAAAAATATCAACAGAATATCCCAAAATAAAACCAAAAACCAACTGAAGCCAAAGAGGGACTTCGTATGGCACTACAAGGATAAAAAGCACATAAAACAAAGGTGTAATACCAAGCGAACTGATATTAATATTATTAAACACCATTATCTGTGCAAGTACAAGCACAATGTATGTCAGTAATATTTTAGAATATGCTCTGATGTCCATTTATTGCACAAATTTGTTTTCAAGACTTTCAAGATTGAGTTGTTCGTCTTGCATAAGATTTTCGATAATAAAAACGTTAGAAACGCATTTCATATCTGTCAAAAGTTTGACATTGATTTTATAGAAATTGTCTTCGGTATTTTTTTCAAAACTTTCGATTGTAGCAATTGGTATGCCGGGCGGAAAAATCGACGAATAACCACTCGTTACAACCGTATCCCCTTGATGAAGTTCCACATGATTAGGAATTTCATTAAGTACGGCTTTGCGATAATCCTCACCGAGCCAAATTATAGAACCGTAAAAATCGTTTGTTTTAAGTTTTGCAGAAATACCAATTTTGCGGTTTAAGAGCGAAATAGCCGAAGCATAATGCTCGCTCACAGCAACAATAACGCCTACAACACCCGAAGCCGAAATAACTGCCATATCCTCTCTCACACCGTTAGCACTGCCTTGATCAAGGGTTATAAAATTGTTTTGCCTTGATACTGAGTTCTTTACCACGGAAGCGGTTATGTACCTGTATTTCAGTTTTCCCAAAGTGTCAAGCTTGTCATGAAACCTTGCCGTATCTATTATGTAGGAACTACTTGAGTTGCTTCTGATTTTAGACAACTGCCTCATAAGGGAAGCGTTTTCCTCCCTTAGATAAAAATATCCAACATAACGCCACGTCAAATCATAAACATGCCCTGCGATATAATTTGCCGAAGTATTGAAAACTGAGTTTCTCCTGACATCACCTCCTATGAGCGAGGTCAAAGAAATTGCCTCCAACACAACAAATATCAACAAGATATGTATTCTCTTGAGAAAATTCAGCAGACTGTCCATTCCAAAAATAAACCACAAAAACCGTTTTCCGTTGTCTTTTCCACGAAAAAGGATTTTTTCTCCTTTCTCTAAAAAAAACAAACAACGGAAAACGGCAGGTTAAAATCTTTATTATTTCAATAAGAACGGGAATTTGTCCACGTTTTTCAAAGCAATACCCGTACCCCTTGCAACTGCGTGCAACGGGTCTTCCGATACTTTAACAGGGAGATTAGTTTTTTCTGCCAACCTCTTGTCAAGACCTCTGAGCAATGCTCCGCCACCTGTCAAATGGATACCGTTTTTGAAAATATCAGCATAAAGCTCCGGCGGTGTTTGTTCCAAAACATTAAGAATTGCCGCTTCTATTTTACCGATTGATTTGTCCAAACAATGCGCAATTTCCTGATAAGAAATCGGAATTTCGACAGGCAAAGCAGTCATTTGATGAGGACCTCTTACCATATAATCAGCCGGCGGATCTTCCAAATCGGTGATTGCCGAGCCTACGTTGATTTTAATAGCCTCAGCCGTGCGGTCAAACACTTTAATATTATGCTGATGACGCATATACTCCATAATGTCTTCGGTGAAATCATCACCCGCAATTCTGATACTTCTGTTGCAGACAATACCACCCAAAGAGATAACGGCAATTTCAGTTGTACCACCGCCTATATCAACAATCATGTTGCCCTCAGGTGCCTCAACATCAATACCGATACCAAGAGCAGCAGCCATCGGCTCAAAAATCATCCACACTTCTCTCGCCCCAGCGTGTTCGGCTGAGTCCCTTACAGCACGCCGCTCAACCTCAGTAGAGCCGGAAGGTATGCCAACTACGATTTTAATCGCCGGATTAAAAAGCATTTTCTTACGATTTCCCATCTTAATCATGCCTCTAATCATCATCTCGGCAGCCCTAAAGTCTGCAATAACTCCGTCCCTCAAAGGACGAATCGTCCTGATATTTTCGTGCGTTTTACCGTGCAGGAGTTGTGCTTTCATGCCGATAGCAATAGTTTTTTCAGTAGTGTGATCTAATGCAACGATACTCGGCTCGTCTACTACAATGCGGTCATGCATTATAATAACGGTATTCGCCGTACCGAGATCCATCGCTAATTCCTGTGTCAGAAATGAAAATAATCCCATTCTTTAAATTCTTTTTCAATGTTGTCAATCACATAAAAGATTTTGGTGTTTTTGGCTTGATTTTTGTATTAAATCAAGTTTATACTTCCCTTATGCGTTGCAAATATAAAATATTTTTTTATCAAATGCTCTAATTTTTTGAAGTTTTTTTTATTTTTTTACTCCGAAAGCATTTTTTTGATTTCAAAAGCCAAGTTTTCAAGACTTATTTCCGTCTGAACTTTAGATTTCCACTCATTTTTGTCGGTAATTTTTTCGGCAAGGATTTTTCCGAGTTTAAGATTTTTGACCGTAGCCACACCTTTTGCCGCTTCATCACCACCGATTATCACCGCTAAAGTGCAATTATTTTTGTCAGCATACGACATTTGGTGTTTCAAACCGCGTTTTGCTCCGTAATAAATTTCGGTGTTGATACCTGCAAGACGAAGCTGCATTGCCGTTTTTTGATAAAGCGGCATCAAAGCATCGTCAAAAACGATAATTATAACCGGTCCGTCAATTTGCTTAGGCATTTGATTTGTCAGCGTTAATAATTCTGCCAAACGGTCAACACCGATTGATGCACCCGTTGCGGGAACTTTTACACCGAGAAGATTTTCTACCAAACCGTCATAACGTCCACCGCCACAAATACTTCCGACTTTTCTTTTCCTGCCTTTTTCGTCGGTATAATATTCCAAGGATTCAACCTCGTAAATCGGTCCCGTATAATATCCCAAACCCCTTACCATTGAAGGATCAAGAATTGCAACCTCTTCGCTAAAACCGAGAGTTTCAAGAATTCCGTCAATTTTTTCCAACTCTTGAACACCTTCTTTATAAATGTCGTTTTCAAAAGCAGGTTTGCTTTTGAGTTTTTCGATTGTAGCCTTACGAGCTGAGTGTTGCTCAAAATCTTTTATAAAATTGACAATCAATGCGATATTTTCGTCTTTTAATCCCAAACCCGGAATCTGAGCCTTTGAAACCTCATCAACTCTACCTTTTCCAAGTTCTTTTGCAACCTCGTCAATACCGATTTTGTCAAGTTTATCAATAATTCTCATAACGGCAGTTTCCGTATCCTTGTCGGTAATTCCGGCATGGAAAAGAAGACCGTTAACGATTTTTCTGTTATTAATTTTAATAAGGTAAGTTCCGCGTTTAAGTCCTATGTTTTCAAGGGCTTGCGAGAGAATCATACAGTTTTCAGCATCGGTTGAAACATCCTCACTGCCTACCGTATCAAAGTCCATCTGCCAAAATTCTCTAAAACGTCCCGGGTCTAATTTTGCCTCAAATCTAAAAACAGGTCCGTACTGAAACCTTCTGAAAAGATTAGTTTTGCCTTGGATTTCACCTCTTAAATGCTGTTGCCAAAGTCCCTCTGCATAAACCCTCGCAAGCGGCGCTGTTAAATCGTAACGCATTGCAAGATAATGATTTTCCATTATGACAGAATTGTCAGGATTACGCATTTCTTTTCCTAAAGTGTCAAAAACGGGTTCTTGCTCTGGGTTTTTGAAAGAGTAAACGCCTTGCGCTACGGAATCAGCATCAGGAAGATATTTTCCCAAACATTCTGCATATTCCAAAATAGGAGTGTCAAATCTTGCAAAACCGTAACGACGGTAAATCTCGCTTGCTTTTTCTATAATATGCTCTCTAAGAGCGTTTTGCGTAGATGTAATATCTCTGAATCCCTTTACTTTTTGGGGAACTGTTCCTCTCATAACAAAAGTTTTTTTTAAAATAGAATTTTTTTAAAGCACAAAATTAAGAAATTTTTTAGTTAAAACCAAAAGCGTTTATTACAAAAAAACTTAAAAAAAATTTGTTAATTTCAATTTTTGTTATTTTATTTGCACTCAATTAAGAAAAAATAATGTTCAATTCAAAAAAACTAAAAAAATGGAAGAGAAAGTTGTAGATTCTCAATACCAGACCAAAGGTTATCTTTGCTATCTCGGTATTTTGGTGTTAATACCATTATTGACTGTAAAAAAAGACGTTAGAGACGAATTTATTGATTGTCATATAAAACAAGGTCTCGGTTTATTAATTTTCAGCATAGTAATCGGTATCATTTTTTCATTTAGCCCATTCATAGGTCGTATACTTTATTTAGTACAATTCATTCTTATGATTTTGGGTCTTGTAAATGTATCAAAAAAGAAAATCGCTGCTTTGCCGATATTGGGAGACTTTTTTGCAAAATTGAATTTCTAATTTAATTTAAAGTCATAAAAAAAGGGCGGTCATAAAGAACCGCCCCTTTTTTTTATAATCCTTTCATAATATTCCAATACTCGTTTAATCCGCTGAGTATAACACAGATAACAATTACATACCAAGGAGTTTTCATAAAATAAATTTTTCTGAAATAAGTTTCTTTACCTTTGATTAAATCATAAAGCACCCAAAAAAAACTTACAATCATAAAAGCCGCAACTATAACCGCTAAAGGGTTCATCATCAGCGCATTATAAAAATCGAAATGAAAAAACAATTTCAGTCCGCGTATCGTACCGCACGCCGGACAAGGATAACCCGTTATATTATGAAAAATACAAACGGTAAAATGTGTATGAGTTTTTAGATTCGGCGGCGTACATAACGAAAAATACAAAGCCGCTCCCGTTATCAAAAACAGAATGGCTTTGTATTTTTGCTTTACACTGCCGGTTTTTTCCGTAACAGTTAATACTGCACGAAAAAACTCCGATAGTCTTTCGTTCATTTTACTAATCCTCTTTCAAAGGTCTTCCGTCTGCCATAGGCATTTGACCCTGAACGATTTTGATAATGTCTAAAATAGTCCAAATACCGCATCCGCCAAGAGTTATCAATTGTAACCACCAATTAGAATAACCCATCAACAAACGGTGAATACCGTAAACGCCTAAGAAAATAGAAACTAACAACATCGTCGTTTTTGACTGAAGTTCCTTTTGAGGAGCTCCATTCGGTTGCAATTCTTCTGCCATAAATGTAAATTTTTTAGTTAAACATTATTTGTATATCAGCACAAATGTAAATATTATTTTTTATTTACCAAATAAAAAACAGAAAAAAAAACAAAAATTACTAATTTTGCAACGCAAAAAAATTAATGATGGAAAAACTTTGGAATAAAAATTATATCAAAGTGATGACGGCTAATTTTTCGATGTCGTTTTCATTTTATCTCTTAACACCTTTGTTACCAATATATTTGAGCGAATATTTCCACGCCTCGAAAGACATTATCGGAACAGTGCTTTGCGGATATTCGGTCATGGTACTTTTAATAAGACCTTTCAGCGGTTACATGGTGGATAGTTTCAACAGGAAAAAAGTTTTGTTAATATGCTTATGCTTTTATTTTCTGATGTTTGCCGGATATTTGGCGGCACTGAGTTTAACAGCCTTTGCAATAATTAGAACGCTGCACGGTGCGCCTTTCGGAGCCTCAACCGTTGCTAACAGCACCGTTGCAATAGACGTTTTGCCCTCCTCGCGGCGAAACGAAGGAATCGGTTTTTACGGTCTGAGCAACAATATCGCAACTGCCATTGCCCCGACAATAGGAATTTGGATTTATTCCACAACAGGAAATTTCAACATTTTGTTTTGGATTTCACTTTTCGTGGCTGGTATCGGAATGTGGGTGGACAGTACCGTTCAAATCCCTGAAAAAGAAATTGCTAAAAACAAAACTAAAATCTCGTTAGACAGATTTTTCTTAATCAACGGTTCTATTTTGGCGATTAATATGCTCTGTTTCGGATTTTGTTACGGTGTATTGAGCAATTATTTGGCAATATACGGGAAAGAAAAACTCGGAATCACCAATTCTACAGGCATTTATTTTCTGCTTTTGTCAATAGGATTGATACTTTCAAGACTGCAGGGAGCAAAAGCGTTAAGAGAAGGAAAACTTGTATTAAACGCCTCGGAAGGGATTATTTTATCGACTTTCGGTTATACGATTTTTGTTGCAACCGACAGTATGATAGGATATTACGCATCGGCAGTTTTAATAGGCTTAGGCAACGGACACATGTGGCCCGCATTTCAAAACATGATGATAAATTTAGCACATCACAATCAGAGGGGAACCGCTAATAGTACTCTTATGACTTCTTGGGATTCCGGCGTGGGAATAGGAATCCTGTTAGGAGGATTTTTGGCAGAACATTTTGATTATCAATGTGCTTTTTGGACGGTTTCAGGCGTTCACATTATAGGACTTATAACATTTTTCTGCTTTACGAAAGGATTTTTTCTAAAAAGGAAACTCAGATAAGAGAAGGCTCGCTGATAAAAAAATTTTAGATTTTTTGGATTTCGTCTAAAGTTAAATCAGAAATTTCTGCAATTTCTTCATCAGACATTGTGCCTTTCAATTTGAGTTTTGAATAATATGTCGGCTCGTGGGTCGTAGTATTTCATCGCAGTATGTTTTTTTGACGGCAAAAATAATTTTTTTAGGAGAAAAATGCAAAAATATTTTTATAACAAAAACAGCGAAACCATTATTTTCTAACGATTTCGTATTAAATAAAAATAGTCGGAGCGAAAGAAAAAACTACCGCTCCGACTATTTGTTTTTTGTCAAAAAAAAGGACAAACTTTTATCTGCCGACAGCAACTATACTATCAACAATGAATCTCTGCATACCGCGCCATGGCAAAGGATTTTTATACTCTTTGTAATGAAGCGTTACTTTAGTTCCCGCACATCTGGTAAGGGAATCGGCAATACGTTCGTCCGTAACTGAAAACTCCCAAACCTTATCGGTTGCATTCACTAATTTGTCCTGATGAATAGAACCCTCGTATGTTTTAAAAACATATCCCTTGTGCATGATTTGGTCAAGCGTACCGGCTTTTACACCGTCGGCAAAAGGCCAATAATATCTGAAAAAGAAAAACAGACCGCCTACAATCAATACAACAAGGATTCCGATTGCAATTGCTTTTTTCATAGTATTTTGGTATTAAAAGTAACTAATCGTTGGTAACGATAGGCATCAAAAGCATCAATTCGTCTTCAGACTCAGATTCTTTCTCCAAAGGAACGATAATGCCCGCCCTTGAAGGCTCTGACATCTGAATTACAACGTTTTCCGAATTGATAGCGTTCAAAATCGCAATTAAAAACGATGATTTGAAACCGATGCGCATATCCTCGCCCTCGTATTGAGCGTTGATTTTTTCCTCTGCCGAAATCGAAAAATCAATATCCTCAGCCGTTACTTTTACCTGATCGCTCTTAATGTCAAGTTTAATCAAATTGCTTGAATTTGAAAATACCGAAACACGTTTCAAGATTGTCGCAAAATCTTGTCTTGAGATAGTAAGACGATTAGGATTGTTAGTCGGGATAACTGCCTCATAATTAGGATATTGACCTTCTTGCAAACGACAAATCATTTCGTATTCCGAAAGCTGGAAATAAGCATTTTTGTCATCAAACTGAAGAATAATATCTTGCGTTTCCTTTGCTAAAACAGTTTTCAACATCGTAGCAGGTTTTTTAGGAAGCATAAACGAAGCATTGTTAAGCCCCTCGGTATTAACGCTGTTGTTTGAATATCTTACAAGTTTGTGAGTGTCAGAGGCAACAAATGTTGCGCCCGAAGACAAAAACTGAAGGTAAATACAATTCATAACAGGTCTTAACTCATCGTCAGCCGTTGCAAAAATCGTCTTATCAATACCTTTGAGAAGTACCGCACCATTAATAGTTGCCGTTACGGTGTTTTCTTCACTAAGACGTTTCATCTCCGGGTATTCGTCAGCATTCTGACCTACGACAGAGAATTTACCGTTATCAGACAATATTACTACTGCAAATGTTTCTTGATTTATTTCAAAAATAAGCGGCTGCTCGGGAAACTCTTTAAGAATATCCGTCAGACGTTTTGCCTCTATTGCAATTTTACCCTCGCCGTCCACATTGTCCAACATAAGACGCGAACGCATAGTACTTTCAAGGTCAGAAGCCGTGATTGTCAAAGTATTGCCCGATACCTCAAACAAAAAGTCATCAAGAATGGGCAAGGTATTTTTACTATTAATAACCCTTCCTACCGACTGAAGGCGGCTCAAGAGTTCCGTACTTGATACTACAAATTTCATTTTCTTCTTTTTAATACTTTTATTAGTTTTACCGTCGCAAATATAGGGATTTTTTATTAAAACTAAAACTTTTTTTAAGACATTCCGGTAACGTCATAACCAAAACCTCTGAGTCTGTTTTTGTTATCCCTCCAATCTTTTGAAACTTTAACAAAAATTTCAAGATAAATCTTTTTGCCGAAAAACGCTTCTAATTCTTTTCTGGCATCAGAGCCAAGTTTTTTTAAAGCCTGACCCTGACGTCCAATGATAATTCCTTTTTGAGATTCTCTTATAACATTGATAACTGCTTGAATTCTAATAATATCGGCCTCTTCCTTAAAGGATTCAACCTGAACCTCAACCGAATAAGGAATTTCTTTTTCGTAATGAGTCAAAACTTTTTCCCTAACGATTTCTGAAACAAAAAATCTTTCGCTCTTATCGGTAAGACAATCTTTCTCGAAATACGGAGGATTCTCCGGCAAAAGCGAAACGATTTTGTCCAAAATGTTTTCCGTATTGAATTTATGCAAAGCCGAAACAGGAAAAATTTCAGCCTTAGGAATAAGTTTTTTCCATTCTGAAATTATTTCCGCAACCTGCTCCTGAGATTGTGCAAGGTCAATTTTATTAATCAAAATTATAACGGGACAAGTCAGACGGTTTACCATGTCAAGGAAAAACTTGTTTTTGGTTTTAGTTTCCAAAACGTCAGTTATATACAAAACGACATCGGCGTCCACCAAAGCCGATTCGGAATAATTCAACATGGATTCCTGAAGTTTGTAAACCGGTTTCAAAACGCCCGGAGTATCGCTGTATACGATTTGATAGTCGTCAGTTGTAACAACTCCCATAATTCTGTGGCGTGTTGTCTGACTTTTTGCGGTGATAATCGAAAGTTTTTCACCGACTAAAATATTCATAAGAGTAGACTTTCCTACATTAGGATTGCCGACAATATTTACAAAACCTGCTTTGAAAGCCATTTTTTTTAAACGATTATTTTTTTAGAAAATTCGGTTGCAAAGGTAATAATTATTTCTAATTTTACAACCTGAAAAAATAATGTTTTTGATATGACAATAAAAAAAATTGCGGCGTTATCTTTTTTTGTATTAATGAGTTGCACAAGCCTTTGCATCAACATTGACACCTTGAAAACCGACTCCGTAATGCAGACAACGGGCATAAAAACGGCTTTTAAAGGCGGAACTGCCTACAAAACCGACAAAAACGGTTTCGTTATCGAAGGGACACCCGCCTTAGATACCGACCTTTGGACGACCGGACCTTTGGTTTATTTTTCATCGGAGGGTATTGTAAAATTCAATTCCAAAGGCAAAGTAACTCAAGGAGTTTTAGCGGTTAATATTTTAGCCAATTGTCTTGACAACAAATTCCGCGAGTTCAAACGCGGAACAAGAGTTTTTTTTGACGACGAAGGATTAGTTTTTAGAGGCACTCTCAACGAAAGCATTGAAATCACGGTTGATAATCAAATTGTCCGCTCAGCCGACAATTCACCGATAGAGTTTTACGCAAGCGGTGGAATAAGACAAATTACGCCCTCGGCAAATTTCAAATTTTTAACAGCCGAAGGTATCAGAATTTTGATTTCGGCCGACAATCCTATAAAACTTGACGAAAAAGGAAACTTACGTGAAGGTTTTTTAGCAAGAAAACTCAACTTTCATAACGGCACCGAAACTATAACAATATCGCTCGGACAATTAATAAAATTCGACGAAAAAGGAAATATCATTTATTAACACATAAAAAAAACCGGCTTCGCAAAATATTACAAAGTCGGTTTCCTTTTTTTTTATAACATATCAATAAAAAAATTATTGAATATTGTGATCAACATTGTTCATCTCAAGTCTTGCTTCACCTTGAGTCAAAACGAGTTTTGCATCATCAACTGATTCTACATTCCAATCCATGTTGAAATTCTGTCCGCCACCTGTTACGTTGAAAGTAATAACGCCATTGTCGGTAAGTTTCCATGTATTGAAAACAGTATTTTGTTTGCCGGCTTTGTCAATGCGTTTGCATTTGCCGTTTTTACGAAGTTCAAAAGAAATAGCGTTGCCTTCGGTAGCCCATTTACCAAGAAGTTTCTTGTAGTTTTTCAAGATAGCAACATCTTTGTCAGCTTTTTTCTCTCCGTCAGCCTCTTTTACGAGAACCATGATAGGAGCACCTTCGATAAGGTATTCAGGACGGTTAGGAATAAGAACTTTAACGTCGCCGTTGTCAGTATTAATCGTTACGATGTCACCTTCGATAGCCGTTACGAAACCTTTGATTAAGCTTTCGCCTTCTTCAACCTCTGAAGGATCAATTTTACCGTCTTCTCTCGCTGCTTTCTGAGCTGCAGCTTTCTGATTTTTAGCTTCAACCAATTTCAAAGAATCAGCTGTTTTAGCAGCAGCAATTGAGTCTGCTTTTGCTTTTTGATCGGCACTTGAAGAGCCTCCGCATGATGCCAAAGCCGCACATAAAGCAGCTATTGACAGAAAATAAGTAAATTTCATAATTATAACTTTTATTAAAATTTTTAGTGTACCTTGTATTTGTATTTTGGCTGCAAATATATGTTTTTTTTCATTACGATATGTTAAAAATTAATAATTTTTTTTACCAAAACTTGTTTTGAGCCTCATTATACTCAAAACCGGCAGCTTTAAGTTTCTCAATCAAAAAGTTTTTGTCGATGCCCATGTCATCACACATTGCCTCAAGCGAGGAATAATCGTCCCTTAGTTTCATGTTAACAAAACTAAACAAAATCATAGGATCTTGCGGTAAATTTTCGTTCATTTTTTTTAAAGATTTGTTTTTTTATGTTATTAACTTAAAAATATTCGTATTTCAACGTTTTTAATTCCGAAGAATCTTCCCTTAAAAGCAAAAGCCCTTGAGAATCATAAACGGCAACTACCGTGTCCATAAGTATTCCCTGTTCGGAAGTTCTTTTTTCGGTAACAGTATGATTTTCGTCGTCGTAAAGAGTTTCAATATTGCCCAAATCACCAATAACGCGGAAAATTTCACGATTTTTTCCGTCATATTTATAAGTGTTGTACAACGGAATTATGCGTCCGCTTTCTTCGATTTTTTCCCTCTCCAACAATCCTAAAGAATTGTAAGTATAGGTTACTTTTCTAATTTGAGCACCTGAACAATCAAATTTACAACTGCATGAAAGTTTGTTGTTATGATCGTATTCCTGTGTTAAATGATAACTCAAAACACCCGAAGAATCCGTCATAGTTTCCTCTATAACATTATGAGAACCGTCATAATTGATGACAAGTCTTTCAAGCTCTTCCTCCTGACCGTTAATAGTTCGTTTCATCAAAGACCCCGGAGTATAAAAATATGTCCGTATCATTTTGATGCTATCCTCCTGAGAAATCTCCTCGTTAGAAATATCACCACTCTTATTATAAAAAAACTTGTGAACCTCAACCGGAGAGTTGCCGCTATTGAAAACGTTTTTACGCACAATTCTGTTTTTAGAATCGTAAGAAGAAACGGTTTTAACGCTTGAAAAATTTTCAGGAGAAAAAACCTCCCTGAAAATCTCATTACCTAAAACATCATATTCCAAATAAGATTCCAAGTATTCCCTTCCCGTTTTTTTTATTTTTAATCGTGTCGTAACGGATTTTATCATCGCTTAAAAAGGTTTTATGTAAAAAATCATGCGGCTAATATAAAGGCTTTTTTTGAAACTAACAATTTTTTTGTTAATTTTCATTTAATATTAATACTTTTTTTTAACATTTTATTAACTCTTAAAGAAAATTTCTAAAAAAAATAGCAGAATTTTTATTATATTTGCCGCAACATTATGGAAAATCTCTTAACACCAATTACAATCAAACAATTAGTAAAGCGTAAACATTTTTACGCCACGGCTTACAAGGATAAATTAATAATCGCCGATAAACTTTCGCTTTCGGAACTTTTTAAATATCCTTGCCGCCTTGATGCCGTCAGCATTTTGATTTGCACCGACGGCAAAATGGAATGTACTATTAATTTGAAAAAATATACGGTAGAGAAAAACATGATTGTAATCTGCCGTAATTGCGATATTTTGCAAATTTTAAGTTGCGAGAATTTGGAAGTTTATGCAGGTGTGGTTTCCATAGATTTTATCAACGAACTTAAAATAAACTTTTGGCAGCAAAATTACCGTTTGGCTCCACGCTCCACTGTCACAAAAATTACAGATACAGACAAAGAATTATTAAAACATTATTATCCGCTTTTACATTCCAACATTTTGAGCGGGTCAAAAGAAACGGAAAATATTATTAAAAATCTTATTCAGGCTTTCGTTTATAATATAATTTCGATTATTAACATTTCCAACGTCAGCGTTATCGACTCTACTGCCTCAAGAAACGAAGTCCTTTTTGATAAATTTATGAATTTACTTTCACAATTTCATACAAAGGAAAGGTCAGTAAGATTTTACGCCTCAGAAATGTGTCTTACACCAAATTATTTAAGCGGGGCGGTAAAAGATTTTTCGGGCAAGGCAGCTTTGGACTGGATAAACGAATATGTAATTTTAGAGGCCAAAACACTATTAAAATATAGTGAATTAAGCGTTCAAGAGATTTCTTACAAGCTGAATTTTCCCACGCAAAGTGCTTTCGGGAAATATTTCAAACGCTTAGTCGGCATCGGTCCAAAAGATTTCCGAGGATAAAAAAAGATGAGTGTTTTTTCTGTAAAAAAAGTTTTTTTTTATAGAAAATAAATAACTATATTTGCGCAGTTTTAGTAAAAAAAATACAAAACTTTAAAAATCATATTAAAAAAATGGCAAAAATGAATTTTGGCGGTGTCGAAGAAAACGTAATGACCCGCGAAGAATTTCCATTGGAAAAAGCACGTGAAATTCTCAAAGACGAAACCATCGCCGTTATAGGTTACGGTGTTCAAGGTCCCGGACAATCTCTTAACCTTAGGGACAACGGTTTCAATGTTATAGTAGGACAACGTGCAGGTAAAACTTACGACAAAGCTGTTGCTGACGGCTGGGTACCCGGCAAAACATTATTCTCTATCGAAGAGGCTTGTCAAAAAGCAACGGTTATAATGTGTCTACTTTCAGACGCAGCCGTAATGTCAGTTTGGCCCAAAATCAAACAATATCTTACCGCAGGCAAAGCTCTCTATTTCTCACACGGTTTTGCAATCACTTGGAACGACCGCACCGGTGTTGTTCCTCCCGCAGACATCGACGTTATCATGGTAGCTCCTAAAGGTTCAGGAACATCACTTAGAACTATGTTTCTCGAAGGCCGCGGTTTGAATTCATCATACGCAGTTTATCAGGATTACACCGGCAAAGCAATGGACAGAACTTTGGCTCTCGGTATCGGTATCGGTTCAGGCTACTTGTTTGAAACCACTTTCCAAAGAGAAGCTACTTCTGACTTAACCGGCGAAAGAGGCTCTTTGATGGGTGCTATTCAAGGTTTGTTGCTTGCTCAATACGAAGTTTTAAGAGAACACGGACACTCTCCTTCTGAGGCTTTCAACGAAACAGTTGAGGAATTAACTCAATCTTTGATGCCTTTGTTTGCTAAAAACGGTATGGATTGGATGTACGCTAATTGTTCTACAACAGCTCAAAGAGGTGCTTTGGATTGGTTCCCGAGATTCCACGACGCTGTTAAACCCGTTCTTGAATGGCTTTACTTGTCTGTTAAGACCGGTAACGAGGCTCAAATTTCTATCGATTCTAACTCAAAACCCGACTATCGCGACGGTCTTGAAAAAGAACTCAAAGCTCTTAGAGAATCAGAAATGTGGCAGACGGCTGTTACGGTTAGAAAACTCCGTCCTGAAAACAACTAATCAATAAGGTTTCTATTATAATTAAGTTGTCATAATGTTTTTTGTGCCGCAATTGTAGTGTCTACGATTGCGGCTTTATTTTTTCTCTTTATTCAACCAAAACAAAACCCGCCCAATAATACGGATGCGAAAAACAATTACCGCTACGCAAGACCTCACGGGCGTATTTCATAGATTCACGGGCACTATGACCGCCCAAATAATAAGAGTAAAATTTTTTCATAAAATAAGCTGCCGCATCATCAGCAACATTCCACAGCGACATAACAATCTTATCGACACCGGCTAATTTAAAACCACGTTCAAGTCCGAACAGACCGTTACTATTAATAGTGCCGAGTCCCGTTTCGCAGGCTGAAAGTACTGCAAGTCCCGTATCAGAAAAATCTGTTTCTGAAATTTCCAACGCCGTAACGTTTTTGTCAGCAAAAGCAAGCGAAGAATTTTCAAGTGATTCCGGGTCTGATTCATCTCCGTCAAAATATCCATGAGTTGCAATATGCAATACATACGGAGAATTTCCGGAATATTTTGTTAAATTACTAACTACCGCATTTTTGCCCGTATAAGAAGATACGGGAATACCTTTTATACCGGCTTTAATACGAATATAATCACATTCTTCCAACGAATAAGGCAACCTCTGAATTTCAGAATTCATATATTCGATGCCGCCGAAAACAGCCAAACCTCCCGAAAGGGAAAGTTCAACGTCAGAACTTATATCGGCTGAATTAAAAACCCTTACGATATTATATTTGTCCTGCAAAATTTCCCCGTCTTTTAACGGTAAACTGCCGATGGCAATATCATGAAAAAATCCCGTAGGAGAAAAATAAATAGTTTTCGCCTTAGGAATTTTTTCTAAAATTTTTCCCCAAATAAGCTGCGTCAAGGCAGTATCTGAATATATTGCATCAATATTATCGGGATTTCTGTTTTTCAACGCCTCCTTTATAGTACGTTTGTTGCGAAGATGAAAACCCGTTAATTCATCTCTTGCAAAAAGAGGAATAATTTCAGGCGCATTGGAATCAGAACCGAAAACTACGGCAACATATTTATTATCACATTTTTCAGGATTGTTTTGACAATAATCTTTGTCGTATTCAAAAATTTCCGAAAAATCCACAATTATTTCACCCGGACTAAGCTTACGTTTTATACTACTGAAATCAGCCGACAATGTTCCGATAATTTTTGATTGTAAAGTATCTGCAGCAAGAAGTTTTAACTCATTTTCCCGCATAATATTATAAAGGCTGTCGCGTTCAAAACTGTTTAAAGTAGAATTTTCATAGGCAAGTGTCGCTTTTACGGATGATACACTGCGGTAAAGTTTAATCAATAACGTATCAGAAAGCGATATATTTTTTAAATGACTTTGCGATAAAAAAAGAAGATTTTTTTGAATCAACACCGAATTATAAACCGCTTTTGCAAAATCGTCCGTTATACTATCACCCAAAATTAAAGCCGTATGCAAAAACCGCGAACACAAAATATCTGAACGTCTCCACATATCCCTCAAAGCGTCCCTGCTCATAAATCCAAAATTACGCCTCAACAGAAACGACAATATTTCCTGCGCCTTTATCATTTCGGATTGTAACAAAGAATAACGGGAAGTCCGTGTATATAATTTAGCATTGATTTCATGAAACAAAACCTCAGAAATAGTGTTAGAATTGCCTGAGCCGGAATTGAAACATTCCGACAAAAACGCTGAAACGGAATCCGCAACCTCAAACTCTCCTACAATAACTGCATTCTGTAACAATTGTAACATTGTTTTTTGAGTTAAATAATTATTTTTTCCGTACACCGCCATATAATTATTAAACGCGTCTTTGTAATATTTATATGACAAATCGTAACGATTTATATTATTATAATGCCTGCCTAACAAAAATTGCAGACACGCCAAATCGTCCTTAATAATATCAGAAGAATCGTTTGCAAACTTTGCAATCAAATCAATATCGACTTCCCTGCCCAAATTTTCAAGATATTGTATACGATAAGCATATTTGTAAGCCGTAAAATTTATATATTCAAACCTATTAAAAGAATTTTCAGGATCATCATGTTTATTTTGTAAATACTTATCAAAATAAACCATTGAAGAATCGTATGCTTTCAAAGCATTCTCATATTCTTTCATATACGCAAGATAACGGGCAATTGTTCTATAATATATCAGCTCCGTATTAATATCGGGATTTTCCTGTTTTGAAGCAACGTTGGCATGCAGCCTTTGAAGAAAATTATACCAATAATGAATGGCATTGTCATCATAACCTGACATAGAAATATTTCTCATCACTTTAAAACACATGAGCATAGCCATATAATCCATATCCAAAGAATGAAAATAACGGCTGCTTTTTTTATAATCTTCCACTGCAAATTCATTATCGCCCGCCATCTGGTAATAATTGCCGGTTGCATAATAATACCATGCATAAAATTTACGGTTATCGGATTTTATAGTGGCGATATATGTTTTTATCCGTTCCAAAAAAGATAGTTCAAACAAAATTCCGTTAGATTGTGCAGATATTTTTAATATCTTAATTAACACAGAATCAATAATTTGGGTATCATTTGAAGATAAAGCGTATTTTTGAGCCTTCACACAATGGAAACGAATGGAATCCATATTTGTATAATGTATATTATCAGCCAAAACGATATTGACACAAGCTGCTTTACTATAAACTGTCGGTGTTTTATTTTTATCAGAAGCCTCCAACACACTATCGCAAACACGCACGGCTTCGTTGAATTTTTTTTGACTAATCAGCGAATCGGTGATTGCAATGATTTTTTGTTCGTTTTTAACATTTTGAGCACTCACCGAAACTGTAACCGTCAGCAAAAAAATAATCGAAATAAATTTTATTAATAAATATATCTTTTTATCCATATAGAATACGATTGCCAAACGCAAATATATGAATAATTATTCTTTAAATTCGTATTCAATTTTAGAAAAATCCTCAGAGAGAGAAAATTTTTCAAAACCGGGAGTTTTAAAATCAAAATCCTTATCCGTAATAACTTTTTCAGGTTGCTCTTTAACGAAAATAAAAGCAGAAAAAAATCCGGCAACCGCTCCCAAAGCATGAGATTCCCAACTGACATTCGGCACAACGGGCAAAACACCCCAAATCATTGAACCATAAAGCATTATCGTAATCATTGAAATTGCCGCAGCCCCTTTTTTGCCGGAGACAATTCCGCCAAAAAACAGAAATGAAGCCAAAGCGTAAATCATTCCGCTCGAGCCGATATGATAACTTTCACGCGCAAAAAGCCACACCAAAATCCCCGTAGAAAAATACAACACAGAAAAAACCGTAAAATAATTACGTCTGTGAATCAGCGTTAAAAGTCCCATCAAAACCGGCAAAGCAGAAAGATTTGAAATCAAATGCTCTAAATCACCGTGTATAAAAGGCGAAAAAAATATTCCCAAAACTCCCGAAAAAGTTCTGGGATAAATTCCAAGCCTAAAAAAATCATAGTCAAAAACATGTTCCAACACAAAGACAAAAATTATCAATGAGCAAAACACAAACGGTAATATCAAAAAAGACAATGACTTCATATTCAATCCTTTACAAAAATATCTTTGGGTTTCTCTTTCAAAAATCCACATTCAAAACCCTTAGCATAAAGAAATTCGATTGCACTTTTGCCCTCTTGTCCTAACCTTTTCGTATAATCATTAACATAAAGTCCGATATGACTTTTTGTAACTTCATCGCTCAACTCCCTCGCATAACTTCTAATATACGGCATCGCCTCCTCAATATGCGAAAAAGCATATTCAATACTTCTAAAAATCAATCTATCAAGAGTTTTCAAAACTTCAGAATCAAGACTGCGTTTTGCAATAATAGTTCCCAAAGGTATAAGCTGATGAAACTCACTCTCCCATTTTTCACCGAAATCAATTATTTTCTTCAAACCTTTGTCCTTATACGTAAAACGTCCCTCATGAATCAACAATCCGCAATCATAATTTTCTGCCAACACTTCTTTCTCAATTTCAGAAAACAACATCGGCGTTTTGTTGAGCGCATCGGGGAAAAATATCGAAAACAAAAGATTTGCCGTCGTATTAACACCCGGAATCAAAATCTTTTTCTGAGCCATATCCTTTACGTCAAACTCATGCTTTGCAACTAAAACAGGCCCGTTGTTGCGACCTAAAGCCGCTCCCGAATTCAACGTCACATACTTTTTCCAAATGTCAATAGCGTATGCGTTAGAACTGATTTTCGTAACCTCGGGACAATCCGATTTCAAAGCATTATGATTCAAAACGTCAATGTCATGCAGAGAAATCTCAAAATCAATGCCCTCTAAATCAATCCTCTTATTAGCAATCGCATAAAAAATAAATGTGTCATTAGGACACGTAGAATAACTTAAACGTAGTTTCATAATAATTTTTTTTATCGCTCGCCGCGGGGCGTTCCCTTTTGAAAAAGGGAACCGGAAAACTTTTATAAAATTTATCTTAAATATGTAAGGGGCTGTGGTTTATTGACCACAGCCCCTTACATATTTAAGATAAGTATTTTAAAAGTTCTTTCGTTCTTTCTTTCAAGAAAAAACGCCTCCGCAGTGAGCGGATTAAACTTTATTTTGCAGCTTCTTCAGCAGCGCGTTTAGCAGCGAGTTTTTTCAAAACTTCTTCCTGAGTAGCAGCGTTGAGTTGTTCGTACTGAGCAAATTCCATAGAGAAACTTGCACGACCAGAAGAAATGTTTCTCAAATCGTTAGCATAACCGAACATACCTGCCAAAGGAACAAAACCTTTGATTTCGGTCAAACCTTTACGGTGCGGGTGCGGACCTTGTTGTTCGATTCTACCACGACGTTTGTTGAGGTTACCGATAATATCGCCCATGTACTCATCAGGAGTGATAACTTCCAATTTCATAACAGGTTCGAGCAATACAGGATGTGCTTTCATAAACGCTTCCTTGAAACAGATTGATGCACAAGTCTGGAATGCGAAGTCAGAAGAGTCAACCGGGTGGAAACTACCGTCGTAAAGGTTGATTTTAACGTCAACAACGGGGAATCCTGCCAAAACGCCTTTCTCCAAAGTCTTCTGGATACCTTT
>JAFYDK010000060.1 GCA_017544805.1 Bacteroidales bacterium
AGTTTCGTTCCCGTCTGTAACTGTACCCGTCATGGACGAAGTCGTAACTTGGGCAAAAACTGCGCTGAAACTTACTAATAATATAAGTGTCAGCATAAATAATGATTTGACTGTTCTCATATTTAAATATATTAGATATTTTTCTTAACAATTTCAAAGCCTCGTTCTTTAGCAATTTCTAATGCTAAATCATAATCGTTTTTTTTCTTATTATAAAAGGAAAAATCTATTTCGGCAAAATCAGCTCCTGCATCTTGTGCGTGAAGAATATTCTCGTGACGGTAATCTGTTGAAATTCCGCACTTAATGTTAAGAACATGACATTTTGAAAAAAAATCCCTGAGCTCGGATTTGAATTTTAGTACATCAACACCGAAAGAATATTCCAATTTTGTACGTTGGTCTTCTTTTATTACGATTGCGTGAGGGTGTTTTAAGGTTATTTCCCTAAAAAAACTATCACCTAAGCTGCCGTACATTACTTTATTTTCCATCTCTTTGTGTTAAAATTACAAAGTGCAATATTAGAAATTTTTATGTTTTTTTAATATTAAATTTTTATCACATTTTCGAGTAATTGAAAAAAAAGTATTTATTTTGCAGTTGGAAAAAATTTCTGTCATTATGTCGTTAAAAAAACTTGTAGACAAAAATATGCCTTTTCTTGAGCCGCAACAAAGCGTCTCTGATGCGCTCTCTATGATGGATGAGTTCAAAGTTTCTCATTTGCCGGTTGTAAGAAAAGAAAATGCAGAATATTTGGGGCTTGTCAGCGAAGATGACATTCTTGATATGGACGAAGAAAAATCTTTGGTAGAGAATGTTGCCGGGGACTTAAAGAAAATATTTATCGACGAGGACAGACATATTTTAGAGGTTTTGGAGGTAATCTCGGAAGAGAAAATTCCGTTTTTGCCTGTTTTGAGCAGAAAAGAAAAATATCTCGGTGTTATAACACATCAAACTTTAATCGATAAGATGGCAGAGGCAACATCGGCCAATCAAAAAGGCGGAATTATTGAAATTGAGACAGATGCACAGAATTATTCAGCGGCCTTGATTACGGGAATTTCCGAAAACAACTCGATGAAAGTTATGAGTCTTTTAACCCGTCCGCACGGTAACAAGGGTATTAATGCTGTTATAAAACTTAACGGTCCTGATACCTCGGGCGTTATCCAAGGGCTTGAAAGATACGGTTATAAGGTAAAAAATGTTTATCAAGGCGATTCAAAATACTCCTCTTTGATGAAAGAAAGATACGATGCCTTGCTTAGCTATTTAAACGTCTAAAAAAAAATTAACAAAAAAAATGACATTTTTTTTTGTTAATTTCAAAACTTAACCGTAAATTTGCAGACCGAAAAAATGTAGTTTTTTCGCAAAGTTTTAAAGTTAAAAAAATTAATTAAAAACCATATTTTAAAAAATACGTAGAGAAAATGAAACGCACATTTCAACCTTCAATTAAGAAGCGTAAACACAAACACGGTTTCAGAGAGCGCATGAAAACCGCTAACGGTAGAAAAGTTTTAGCTGCAAGACGCAAAAAAGGCAGAAAAAAACTTACCGTATCTTCGGAAGAAACTTGCAAGGGACACTACCACCACAGCAATCATGATAACCACATGAATGAAAAACCCTACGCAAGAAAAAAATAATATCTTAAATTGATTATAAAGCGTTTTTATATCCTTGAAGATATTTAAAAAAGCCCTCAATTCACAAGCGGGATTGGGGTTTTTTGGTTTTGGTACACATTAAAAAAGAAATATTCATACTATAACAGACAATGGCAGCATTAGAAAAAATCAGAAGTCACGGCAAACTCATAGCAATATGTGTGGGCGGTGCCTTGTTGGCCTTTGTGTTAGGTGATTTCGATAGAATTTTGGCTACGCTTTTGGGTTCAGGTCAGACTACTATTGCTAAAATTAACGGCACGGGCATCGATTATGGAGAGTTTATGGAAAACCGCGTTAAGTCGAGGGAGCAGTTTATGAAACTTGCTACCGGTAGAAATACTCTTGACGCTCAGTCTTCAAACGAGGTACGCGACTATTGTTGGGAACAGCTTGTAAGAGAAAATACTGTCGGCAAATTTCTTAGTGAACAGGGTATTCAAGCCTCTGACGCCGAACTTGTATATATGATTCAGACCGGAAACGTTACTCCTTTTATGCGTCAGGCTTTTGCTAATCCTGAAACAGGAAGAATTGACGAGGCAAGGATTAGAGCTTATATGTCTCAGACCGATCCGGAAAGCAAATTCATTTGGAAAACTTTGGAAAACGAACTTAGAGAGGCTCGTGAGTATAATAAATATCTTTCGATGATTTCTCAAGGTCTTTACGTTACTAAAGCCGAAGTAGAGCAAGAATTTAAACGTCGTACTCAGTTGAGCGACATCAAATACGTTTCAGTTCCTCTTTCTGAGGTGGCTGATAACGAGGTTGCCGCAACTGAAAGCGATTTGAAAAATTATTACGAAAAAAACAAAAAACGTTTTTATCGTTATCAGGAGACAAGGGATATTGCATACGTTAGTTTTGATGTAATTCCTACCGAAGAGGATTCTGCAGCGATTTTGAAATCTACAAATGCTATCAAAGACGAATTTGAAAAAGAAAACGTTGAAGATATTGCTACATTTGTAAATTCAAAATCAGATATTCCTTACACTGATTACAATTATTCTAAAGGTGAAATCAAAAACGAAGTTTTGGACTCACTTATTTTTAACGGTAATCAGTCTGATTTCGTTTACGGACCTTACGTTGAACAAGGTTTTTACAGACTTGCACGTTTTACAGGTTTTGTAGACCGTCCCGATTCTGTAAAAGTTTCACACATTCTTTTGGCTTTCAGAAATCCTGCTGACTCGCTTTCTGTGAAAGCTAAAGCTGACAGCCTTATGACTGAAATCAGAAGAGGTGTTGATTTCAATGCACTTGCAGTAAAGGTTTCTGACGATCAAGCCTCGGCAAGAGATAGTGGCAATCTTAATTGGATTACCGAAGGTATCGGATATATTCCCGAGTTCAAAAACGCTTGTTTTGCAACTGCAAAAGGTCAGATTGATTTGGTAAAAACGAATTACGGTTATCATATTATAAAAGTAACTGACAGAACTGCTGTTAAGAAAAAAGCAAAAGTTGGTTTCGTTTCTGTAGAAATTCGTCCGAGCCGTCCGACATATTCGGCAGCATACGCTAAAGCAAACGAATTTGCAGGTAAAAACCGTACTAATGCTCAGTTTGAAAAAGCAATAGAAGAGGAGAAACTTATCCGTAGAATTGCTCCTAACGTTTCTGCTAACACAAATCAGATTCCGGGTTTGGAAAATTCAAGAGAATTTGTACGTTGGGCTTACGACGAACAAAAATCTAAAGAAGTATCAGAGGTTATGGAGTTAGGCGACAGATACGTTGTTGCATCTTTGGTCGGCGTTCATCCAAAAGGCATTCCTTCATTTACCGCTGTTAAAACTCAGGTAGAGGCTCAAGTTGTTAATGATTTGAAAGCTTCTAAATTGGCTGAAAAAATGCAAGGTGCTACCTCTGTTGATGTTTTGGCTTCACAATTGGGCAAACCAGTTCAAGAGGCTCAGGCTGTTAATTTTGAAATGACACAAATCCCCGGTATCGGTTTTGAACCTAAAGTTATTGCAGCTGCTTCGGCATTGCAACTCAATCAGGTTTCAGCTCCCGTGAAAGGTAACAATGCGGTTTATGTATTGCAAAATACATCGTATACGCCTTCACAGCAAATTCAGCCTCTCAACTACACTACTGATCAAAAACAGTTGAAAGACGAATTGCGTTACCGTGCATATTATCAAATCCCTGAGGCTATTACTCAGATGGTTGAAATTGATGACAGAAGGGTTAAATTCTTTTAATTAAGGAATTCCCGAAGTTAAAAAAAATACTTTCTAAAAATCACCTGTTTTTCCAAAAAAATGTTGATGGAATGGCAGGTGATTTTTTATTTGCCGTATTAAAAAAAAATATCTACTTTTACGATATTTTATTTAACGGGATTTTCCCCTCAGAAAAAAAAATTGTGTTATGAAATTACTCAATATTATTGTTTTGTCATTGACGGTATTTTTTTGTCTGGAGGTATCAGCGCAGACAGAATATCCGGGTAAAAATTTTTATGTTGCGGTCAAAAACGGAACGCGTACTTTGACAGGTGTACCGGGCAAAGATTACAAAAATAATTTTGCCGAGTATAAGATTGATGCTAAGTTTGATTCGCAAACACATATTCTTGAAGGCGAAGAAACGATATTGTATCATTACAATAGCGGCGCTCCGACAACTACGATGGTGGTTAATTTGTACCGCAATATTTACAAAAAAGGAGTTCAGAGGCTTCGTCAGTGTGCAGTAGAGGATATTACGGACGAGGGCATGGAAATTCTTGACGTTCAGCAGATTCTTAAAACGGGAAAGAACTCAGACGTTTTTACGAGCATAAGCGGAACGAAACTTTTCATCACCTTGAACGGACGAATGAAAGAGGGCGAAACCGTATCAATTTATATTAAATGGAGAAATAAAATTGCTGCAAACACTCATCACCGTGGCGGAAAATATAGAGAGAATTCATGGTTTATTCCGTATTGGTATCCTCAGATTGCCGTTTATGACGATATTTATGGCTGGGACAGAATCAATCATTCAGGAAACGAAGAGTTTCTTTTTGAGTTTGCCAATTACGATGTTAATTTGACTATTGCTGATAATCTATGTGTTTGGGCTACGGGCGAACTTCAAAACAGGGATCAGATTTTTAACAAAAATATTATCACTTTAATAGATAAGGCTTCGCGCACTAATGCTAAAATTGATATTATAACGCCTCAAAATCGCAGTGCGGTTTTAAAACAATCTCAAAATACGTGGCATTTCAAAGCGGATTCCGTTCCTGATTTTGTTTTTGCTTGTTCTAATGAGGTCAATTGGACGATGTCCTCGCTGCAGGTTGCACCAAAAAAGCCGAGAACTAAAACTTCCGTAGTTTATTTTGACGGCAGGTTCAAAGGCGTTTTGGATATGGTTAATAAGACATTGGATTATTTGAGTAATCAGCGTCCGAATGTTCCGTATCCTTATTCACACATGACGATTTTTCAAGGTAGTGGTGGAATGGAGTTCCCGATGATGGTTAATGAGGATTTTGACAATAATTATGACGATGATTTTTTTACGACTTCACATGAGGTAACTCATAGTTATTTTCCTTTTATGACGGGAATGTATCAGAACCGTTATGCTTTTATGGATGAGGGACTTACGATGTTTGTACCGCAAATTTTTCAAAACAATAATTTTGAACATAGGGATATTATAACTTCAGCCGTTAGAAATATGCTTTATTCTCAAGGCTCTGACGATAATGTCCCCGTTATGACGCCTTCTTATTCGCAAACCGATTTGTGGGTTTATACGATTAATTCCTATTACAAACCGCAGTTGGCTTATACTTTTTTGGAAGATATTGTAGGAGAGGAGGTTATGTCAAAAATATTGAAAGAATTTACTTTGAATTGGATAGGAAAACATCCTCACCCGTATGATTTTTTCAATTTTTGCGAACACGTTTCATCCCTTAATCTGAAAGAGTTTTTTTATTCTTGGTTTTTTATAACTGGAGTTCCTGATTTGGCTGTTATTCAGGTTAAGGATAATGTTATAACGATAGAAAATAAAGGCTCTATAATGTTGCCTATATACTTGAAAATCAATTATAAAGACGGTACTACCGAAATTATTGAGCGAAACGCTCTTTGTTGGGCGGGCGGCAATAATGTTGTGAATATGTCTGTTAAAAAAGATATTGAATTTATACAAATTGGAAACGAAAGAATTCCTGATGCTGATTTAAGCAACAATAATTGGCGGGCGGATAAATAGATGAGATAATTATAGTTTTATAAAAATAATAATTTAAGCGAAATGAATTTTAGAAAGTTAATTTTAATGTCTTTGATTTCGGTTTTAGCCTTTTCTTGGGCGAGAGCCGATGAAGGTATGTGGCTTTTGAACATGATTGGCAAAAACTACAAGCAAATGAAAGCGCAAGGTTTCAAATTGAAACCGGAGGATATTTACAGCGTTCAGAAATCTTCTTTGAAAGATGCAATCGTTGTTTTCGGCGGTTATTGCACCGGCGAAATCGTATCCGACAAGGGTTTGATTTTCACTAATCATCACTGCGGTTATCAAAGTATACAGCAGCACAGCTCTTTGGAACATGATTATTTGAAAGATGGTTTTTGGGCAAAATCTTTTGACGAAGAAATTCCGACTCCGGATCTTTACGTAAGTTTTCTTCAGGAGATTCGTGATGTTACCGATGAAGTAACAAACGGACTTACCTCGGATTTGGACGAGAAAAAACGTCAGGAAATTGTGAAAAATAATATTAACGAACTTACTGAGAAATACGGCAAGGATTTTCCTGAATCAGAATCTTACCAAATCGAGATAAAACCTTTCTTTGAAGGTAATGCTTATTATATGTGTATTTATCTTGTTTTCAACGATGTACGTCTTGTAGGTACGCCTCCTGATGCAATCGGAAAATTTGGTGCTGATACCGACAACTGGATGTGGCCCAGACATACTTGCGACTTTTCGGTTTTTAGGGTTTACGCTACAAAGGACGGCAAACCCGCTGAATATTCCAAAGATAACGTTCCTTTCAAACCTAAACATCACTTGCCTATTAGTTTAAAAGGTTATAAGGAAGGTGATTTTGCAATGGTAATGGGATTTCCCGGTACAACAGTTAGATATTCAACGAGTTATGAAATTTTTAACGACATGGATGCTAACGCTTACCGTGCTAAAATCAGAGGAATCCGTCAGGATGTTTTGATGGCTGACATGGAAAAATATGACGAAATCAGAATCAAATATGCAACTAAATTTGCACATTCTTCTAATTATTGGAAAAAATCCATTGAGGCGAACAAGAGTCTTAAAGCTTTGAAAATTCCTGAATTCAAAGCAGATGCCGAGAAAAAATTTACTAATTGGTACAATTCTGACCAAAACCGTAAAAAAGAATACGAAAATGTTTTGTCATCTATAAAAGAAGTTTGCGAGAACAGCCGTGAAAACACGAAACGTTATACCTACGTTTTGGAATGTTTCTTAACGGGTATGGAATTGACGGACATTGCATACACTGTAGTTTCGGCTTTTAACGGCGATGTAGATTCCGACAAAATCGGCAATGACATCAAAACATTTTACAAAGATTATAGCAAAAGTACCGATTACAAATCTACTCTTGCTATGATTGACCTTTACAAACAGGATATTGAAGAGGAGTATTGGCCAGAATTTATAAAAGGTGCTGACACGAAAACCGTTGTTGATAATCTTTTTACCTCAAAATTTACTTCAAAAGAAGGACTTCTTTCTGTTATGGACGATGACAGCGGCGAGTTGATGAAAAACGATCCGGCTATAAAAGCTCTTTTTGATGTTTTGAATGTATATTTCCTCCTTTCAGGAGAGTACAGAGCCAACAAAGAGAAACTTTCTTCTGCCCGCAGACTTTATGTCAAAGGTACTAACGAGATGAATGCCGGAGCTTTGGTTTATCCTGACGCTAATTTTACCGAGCGTATAACTTTCGGTACAGTAAAACCTTACAATCCGAAGGATGGTGTTAAAATGAGTTATTTTACCACTACGACCGGTATTTTGGAGAAAGAGATTCCGGGTGATTACGAATTTGACGTACCTAAAAAGCTCAAGAACCTTATTTTGAACAAAGATTTTGGACGTTATCTTGACAAGGACGGTACGATGCACACTTGTTTCTTGACCAACAACGACATCACCGGCGGTAATTCAGGAAGCCCCGTAATTGATGGTAGAGGCAATCTTATCGGTTTGGCATTTGACGGTAACAGCGAATCTATGAGTTCAGACTGGGTTTTCAATCCTGATTTGCAACGTTGTATCAATGTTGATATTCGCTATGTATTGTTTATAATCGAAAAATACGGTGAATGTAAGCGACTTATTGACGAACTTACTTTTGCAAAATAAAAAAAATGGGCGGATTTTTTAGTCCGCCCTAATTTTTTTATTTATTATGTTCTAAAAGATATTTCTTTACGAAAAGTCCCCATTCCGTTATGTCATGATCTTTTAACGGCAGATACGGATTTGTGTTGGGTTTGAGCATCGAACAAATTTCTTCTTTGTCTGCTATCGACCAAAAAATTTCGGCAATATTATATGATTCTGCGAGATCAATCCATTTACCAAATTCTTCTTCATTGATTTCACCGCTACCGTCCGCACTCATTGCACCACATTCAGAGATGAAAACCGGAACACCTGCTTTTAAGGCTTTTCCCATAGACTCTCTTAATACTTCTTTGTGCGTATTAGCGTAAAAATGAAATGTATACATCAGATTATCAATGCCTTTTATCGGGTTATTTATTGCAAGGTTAATTTGCTGACACCATTGCGGCGTGCCCATCAAAATTATATTTTTAGAATATTTTCTGATTATTTTACTGATGTTTTGAGCATATTCTTTTAATTCCGACCATGGCTGATTGACCGGCTCGTTGAAAAGTTCAAAAATTACATTCGGATAACTGCCGTATTTTTTTGCTTGTTTCTTAAAGAAACTTGCGGCCACCTTTGTGTTTAGTTCATGGGCATGAAAATCAATTATGACATATAGATTTTGTTTTATCGCCGCTAAAACCACTGAATCCAAACAACTTTGACCTTTTTGAGGGTCTTGTACATAATCGTTTGAGGGACCTATGCCTATTGAGGCTCTTACAATGTTGCAGTGCCAAGAGTTTTTCATTTCATTGACCATATTGGCAGTGTAATATTGAGACCACCAGTTGTGCCAAGAAAAACTTACGCCGCGTAAATGAACGATATTACCTTTGTCATCAACGATGTTAGTACCTTTTACACTCAAAGGCGAAACTTGAGCGTTAATACTAAAACTTATTAACGCAAAAAGAATAATTAAAAATGTTTTTTTCATAATTGAGTTAATGTAAAAAAATAAATATATCTCGCAAAATTATATAAAAAAATGGAAAAAATCCGTATATACGCATTTTTTTTATTAAAGGTATATACGGATTTTTTTCTTTTTTTTTCTTAAAAACTTCCGCCTGAATGTCCTCCGCCTGAAGAGCCGCGTCCGCCGTGAGATGAACCCGAACTCTTTGGAGAATAAGTCTTAGTCGTAAATGTTCTGACAAAATCCGTGCGGTTTTGTGTCAATTTGAACGAGTTTGCTTTTTTATAATTGTTAGCACTTGTGGCTATATGTTTCAATTTGTATTTAGAGAGGTGAGCACCCCAAAATATTAGTCCGAAAATAACCGCAAATATAAGGCATTTCCAAAATGGAAACGAAATATCATAAAGATAATCCTCCTCAACATGCTCTATAAACCACATTATATCGCCGTAATAATTCCCTGAGTTATAACGCGCTTTCATTTCCGGACCATAGTCTTCAAGTCTTGAACCAATAAAATCCCATTCATGTAGACTGCCGGCATCATAAATAGAATGATGTTTTGTAGCCTCCGGGGCAATGTTCAAGAGCATCATTACACCGTTCCACTTGAAATCGTTGTAATCGTAAAAGTCCTGAATAAAAGTTTCTTGCGGTGAAAATCGATTGAAAGTTGGATGATCAACACCGTTAACGATTACGATTGCAATGCCAAGACCGGTTTTGTTGATAAATTCTTGACAGCGTCTTCTGATTTCCCTGCGTTTTGATTCTGGTAAAACATTCGCATAATCGTAAATTTTGTATGCTGTATCAACATAAGGTGTTGAAAGAATGTACTCCATATTTTCGAAGGTTGCCTCAAATTTACTAACGTAAGGATTAGCTTGAGTTCTCTTTCCGATAGAGTACATGTCTTGCTGAGCAAAACTTATTGAACAGACGAGAATTAAGAATATTATTGAAAAAATTTTTTTCATTTTTTTCCTCCTTTTTTTTCTTAAAAGAAAATATAATCAATTAACGCTCCGATACCGAAGCCTAATGCCGTAAGGAATAATAAGTATAATATCGACTTTTTGGGATCAACAGGAATATCACCAATTATTTTTCCCGTCTGACCGTTCATTGCAAATGTATGCGCTTTCCCATTTACAAACGTATTGAGCATCCAAACCGGCAATAAGGCATACTCTACTTTCTCTATCGAACAGTTAATTCTTTCCGTGGGAGAGACAAGAGAGCCCTTGATTGTTGAATAGAGTGATTCTTTTAATGAATTATTCATTCTCAGACTTGCGCGTTCTTGATCTTTTTCGGCTCCGACATCGTATTTCTCTGACAAAAAGCCCGACAAATACGAATAGTTGAAAGGCTCTAACTCTTCAAGTTTGAACGGCTCAATTGAGTCCATTAAATCATCATCGAATTTTTCGCTGCCGTCAGCGGGCACTTTTTCAAATGCTTCGCTTCCTGCTCTGAGTTCGTAGTAAACGTCAGTTTTAGTATAAATGTAATCTCCTGAACGCCAAGACGTTTTATCATGTCTTTCGCCTTCAACAAGACCTTGCGAAAAGCCGTCATAAAGCCAAAACGGAATATAAACTCCGGTTATTTTTTCTATGTTTTCTTTTTCGCCGAACTCTTTGGGTGCAAGGAAACGCCCTTTTCTCAAACCATTATAAGCTGCAATTGCGTCTTCCTTGGTTTTTGAAAATGGGATGATATATTTCGGCCGGAATTTGCCTTCAAGTCTTGATTTCAAAATTCCCGTGCTTCCGCAGTAAACGCAAAATGTTGATGACGTGTTTTGGTCGGCAACCATTTCAGCACCGCAATTTTGACAACGGTAAAGGTTGAGTTCAGGTTGTTCGGGATCGGGAGTTTCCAGTTCTTCCTTATATTCGGGCTTTTTGATGTCCGTAT
Source organism: Bacteroidales bacterium (assembly GCA_017544805.1). GTDB lineage: Bacteria > Bacteroidota > Bacteroidia > Bacteroidales > UBA3824 > UBA3824. The sequence goes on from JAFYDK010000060.1 coordinate 10,963, forward strand.
CTGTATCCGATTTCTGTTTCGTTAATTCCAAAATTTGCTCCCTATTGAATTCTGAACCGCAATATTCGCATTTCCACAACTTTTTTTCAGCGTTGTAGGGTAGGGGAGAATTGCAGCCGGGGCATTTTAGTACGGTTGTATCCATAAGTTAATTGTTTATTATGCTAAAATTTATTTTTTTTATTATCAGCGCAATGATAATACCAAAGTTTGTTTTGACAAAAATAAAACGTTTTTTCTAAAAAACAAATTTTATTTTCCCTCGCTTGAAATTACGCAAACTTTTTTGAAAATATTTTCCTTGCCGTTTTTTTGTATGATTTTAATTAAAACAATGTAAATTCCTGTTTTGCAGCGTTTTGAATCTTCATCAAGACCGTTCCAAAAGAATTCTTCGTGTTTGCCCGAAATATAATCGGCTGTTAAAGTTTTTTTCTTGATGCCTCTTTCGTCATAAACGGAAATGTTGATAACGTTTTCAAAATCTTCAAAATTGAATTTTAACGTATATGGATTTTCTTCATCTTCGGGTCTAAAGAGTTGATTTTCAACTATTATCATTGATGAAAGGTCTTCATCTTTTTCTTTATCTTGTGAAAAAGAATTTTTCAAGCCCGGAGTTGCAAATCCGTAACTTTCCAAACATGGTTTCCAATTTGAAGAATCCGATGAAAAATCTTCAGAACTATTGCGTTCCAAAGATATTCCGCTGATGTCGCTGAAAAAATTGCCGTACATATTTTGGTTATAACAAACCGAATCGAGAGTATTGTTTTGAGAATTTTTGAGGCTTAAAATTCCGCTTTTATAATCCAATGCCGGAAAATTTTTCAACTGAATGAAATAATTTCCGGAATTATAGTTTTCTTTAATATTCAGACTGTCAGCCGTTAAAACGAGATATTCTTGAGGTTTTAGAAATTTGAAATCCTCTATTGTGCAAGTTTTTGCGTTTGAGGTGTCATTTTTATAATAGTTCAAATTAAATTGGAAAAGTGAAATTTCGTAATCGGATTTGTTGTAAAGTTCCACAAATCTTGCGCAGCCGCTTTTGGGATAAAACAAAATTTCATTGATTATAATATCCTGATTTTTAATGATATGAAACGAAAAAATTTCTTCTGTCGGTTTCAATAAATCGGAAAACATATTTTTAACGTTTTGAATTTTTAGCGTATAATTTTCCCCGTCTGAAAAATTTTTGTCGAATGTTATTAAAACCATATTTTTTTGCGATGTAATTTGCGCAGTTTGAGGACTTTGATTATTCTCCGTTAAGATGAAAGATGAATTTGAAACTTCAGAAATTTCGCAGTCGAACGAAATAATAACTTGATTTTTGCTGATAGGAAACACTTTTTCGATTTGAAATTTCGGATAATTGATTTTCAGTTCGTAATCTGTTAATTCATTTTTGCAAAAATCTGAAACCGAAAATTTTAACGTGTTTTCTCCGTATTTAAGCTGTTGATTAAAAGTAAGTTGAATGTTTTCACCGTTAATAACTGCTTCTTTTGTTTCTTTCCCGTTGAGAGAAAAAACTCCTGATTCTATACCTTCGGAAAAAAATAGTGAACAACTATAATTATTTGAAATAGAAAGGTTTATAAATTCAGGGCTTGAATTATCTGGATTTTCGGCATAAACGGAATTCTCTCTGCCTGGAGTGCCGCCTGAAATGTCAAAAGAGGCTTTCCAATTATTATTTTGATAGCAAACATTTTTGTAATCAATTCTTTCCATCGAGTAGCCGCCGTTTTTCTTGTCGGAATCGTTGTACATTGAAACAGAATAAGTTAATGAGTCAATAATTTCACCGTTTTGATTTTTCAATGCTAAATATTTTCCCGTGATTGTAAGTTTGTCAGCGCACGGAGATACAAGAGTTTTAGAAAAAGTTTCAAACGAATTGTCATTGCAAATTATAAGATAACTTCTTTGTTTTAAGATTGTTTCCTCTAATACAAATTCTTCGTCTCCGACTTGGAGAACATAATTTTTGAGATTGAAATCTATGTCTTTGGTGTTGAAAAGTTCAATATATTTTTTTTCGGGCAGGGCAAAAGGTTTCGGATTGATGTCAGCCATGATTTCGTTGATGATAATTTCTGATTTTCGGGCTTGAAGAATTTTCGGGCGTTCCACTAATTCTTCTGAAAATTTCAGAACTTTGAAACTGAATTTTTTAGCATTGGTTTTTGAAAATTTTAATGCCGTGAACATGAATTTTGCATCGTATATATTGTCTTTATCGTCATAAACTTCTTCATCGTTGATTTTCCAAACACCTGAAAATGTGCGTGTTATTTCAATAATATTTTCTATTCCCTGTTGAAAAAACTCTTCTAAAGAAAAAACTGTTTCTTGCTTTTTCCCGCTGTATTTTATTAAATTCAGAGTATTGTTTTTGCCGATTTGAACACCGATGCCGTAAAAATTTTCATCATAGTTTTTTTGATTTGCGATTAAAACGAATTGAAAATTGTTTGCAGTGGTGGTGCTGAAAAGTGCGCAAAAACTTATTTTCCAAGTTGTGTTTCCTTTTTCGGGATAAAAATCTTTTAACTCCTTGAAAATTGTATCGTTGCCTGCTACTTCAGAATTGTGGGCAATGTAATTTTCTTCGGTGTTAATAAATTTTTCACCGTTTTGACACCAAGAGGAAATATTGTTGAAATTTTCCGATAAAAAATTTATTTCTTGGGCTTTCGCATTAAAAACAATTAAAACTAAAAATAAAAGGGCTCTGAGTTTCATAATTTCTAAACAAAAATTACCGTTTTGAAAATTTACAATCTTTTGAAACGTTTTGTTCAATTTTAGGATTTCCTGTTAAAACTATATGTGAACGTTCTGAGGCTGTGATGTTTAGAGTTTCTTTTGTGTTGAAAAAAACATCTGAATTCCCTGAAATTTTTGCGGTGGAATTTTTGGCTTTCAACCGTAAACCTTCAAAACGGCTCAGTCCTGAAACTTTCAAATTCAATTTTTCTGTTTTGCCTTCTATGCTGACGATTGAGCCGCCTTCAACGATAATTTCGGAATTGTCAGCCTCAAAACTTGAAAATTCTATTTTGGCGGAATCCGCTGAAAGTTTTGTTGTGCGGAAAATTCCTTTGAGATAACTTTCAGAGCCGGATTTCAGAAACAATCCGAAGGCCTGTGCTGAAATTTCTCCCGAAAATTCAGAATTTTTTTCTGCTTTCAGAATGATTTTTTTAGTATTAAAACCGTTTATGAAATCCGCTGAAACATAATCTGTTATAATAATATTTTCAACTTTGGAATTAAGATAAAGATTTATTTTTGGTATTGAAGTTTCTTCTTTGACTTTGGTATCTCCGTGAACGTCCATTTGCATTTTTTGTATTCTGAAAATATTTAGAACGCCTTTTTTGAATTTTACCGTAATGTTTTTGTCAGAGGTTTCGTAAGAGTTTTTTTCGGCTTTATAAATTTTTACGGATATAGAATCCGAAATTATAATCCTTTGACAATCAGATAATTTCTTTTGAGCATTTAAATTCAGTGCGCAAAAAAACGTCATTATAATTGATAAAAATTTCTTCATTTTTTTCTTTGCTAAATTTTTCTTACTTTTGCAGTTAATTCAAAATAAATTATGTTAGAAATTTGCAGTATAGCCTCAGGCAGCAACGGAAATTGTTATTATATCGGCAACGAAACCGACGCTATCGTAATTGATTGCGGTATTTTTTATACGAGTCTTTTAACGCGTGCCGAAAAAGCAGGGATTGACGTTAAAAAAATTCGTGCCGTTCTTGTCAGCCACGAGCACAGCGACCATGTACGCGGTGTTAAAACGATTGCCAACAAACTCAATTTACCGATTTATTTCACACCGAAAACTTACGCTAAAACATACAAAAAGCACAAACCCGAATATTTCAAAACGTTATCGTTACAAGAGCCGGTAGAGATTTTTGGTTTCAAGGTTTATACCTTCAAAAAATATCATGACGCTGTAGATGCAGTAAGTTTTCGCATTGAATATCAAGGCGTTAATGTCGGTGTTATGACTGACATTGGTGTTGCTGACGTAACACTTTGCAAGGAATTTTCAAAATGTCAGGCTGTATTTTTGGAGAGCAATTACGACGAAGAAATGCTTCAAAACGGTCCTTATCCGAAGATTCTCAAGGATCGTGTTGCCTCTAATGTCGGACATCTTTCTAATTCTCAAGCCTTTGCATTAGTCAGGGATTTTGCTGCTGAAGATTTACGCCATATAATTTTTTCGCATATTTCGCAGGAAAACAATACTTCGGAAAAAGTCCTTGAAAAGTTTTCTGTTTTCAAGGACAAATATTCTTTGGTTATTGCACCGAGATTCGACCCAAGCGAAAAAATTGTGCTTCTTAATTAACAATTTCCATTTCTTTGATTAAATTGTCGGCGCCGCCGAGTTTTTCTATTAAGAACAACACATAACGGATGTCAACGGAAATATTTCGACAGATTTCTTTGTTGTACATAATGTCGCTCATCGTACCTTCCCAGCAACGGTCAAAATTTATTCCGATGAGTTCGCCGTTTGCATTAACAACAGGACTTCCGGAATTGCCGCCCGTGGTGTGGTTTGTGGCGATAAAACAAACGTGAATCTTACCGTCTTTGTCAGCATATCTGCCGTAATCTTTTGATTGATAAAGTTTTTTTAGTTTTTCAGGAACGTTATAATCATAGATTTTGGGATTATCTTTTTCGATAACGCCGTCAAGTGTGGTGTAATAATTGTAAATCACACCATCTCTTGGAATATAACTATCAACTTTTCCAAAAGTAAAACGCAATGTTGAATTTGCATCGGGAAATTTTATCGTTTCAGGACTTAATTTCATTAAAAGCCCCTGATAATCTTTGTCTAATTTTTCCGTTTGAGATTCAAAAGCGTTAATTTCAGGCATAATTTGCTGTAAATAAACCCTTAGCGGCTCTAAATAATATTTTATTCCGACATCGTTTTTTATTAATTCAACAAAATCCGAAATGTTTTTTTCAAACTTTTTGGCGTTTTTTTCCAAATAAACATATTTCGCAACTATGTTTTTCAACCTTGTTGAATCCGATAAAACAGAGTTTTTGTAATAATAATTTACAAAATCTTCTGCTGTTTTGAGTGCGTTAGCCGAACAAATTTCTTTTAAATTCTTTGGCATAAATTCCGCACACGAGTCTGAATATATTTTGTAAAGTGCCGTGAAAATCTTTCTTTCCAACGCGCTGTCCCTTGCTGAAAAAAAAGAAAGTGTCTTTTTTAAAATCTCTTGAGCCTTATTTACAACGGCTTGAGGTGAGGTTTCGGTATCAATTTGAGATAATGCAAAGGCTTTTTCTCCGATTTTGAATTGCGCAGTCTGATAAACGGATTCATAAAAATATGCGTCCGCCATTATGAATTTATATTTTTCAGAGTAGATTTTTTCGTATTCTGACAAAATATTTTTAACTTCAGAATCAGATTTCAAGGCGTTTTCCGCATGAATTTTTTGTTTGACGACATCAAAACGGTTTAAACCCAAGACCGAACCTTCCCATTTCTTTTTTGCATTTTCAGCTCCGGCGTAAATAGAAGTGTATTTCAAGCGGACTTGTCTGTCAGCGTTGATAGCCTCTGACATTAACTCCATTCTCGTCTGACGGCAAAAAATTCTTGCGGGATAATTTTGGTCTTTGTAAGCTTTAACGGCAACTGCCGGCAAATATTCCTCTGTTGTTCCCGGAAAACCGAAAACCATAGTAAAGTCATCTTTTTCAACGCCTTTGAGCGAAATTTTGAAATGATGTTTTGGTTTGTAAGGAACGTTATCTTTGGAATAACCGGTTGTCGGATTGTTGTTTTTGTCAGCATAAATTCTGAAAATCGAAAAGTCGCCGCCATGACGGGGCCACATCCAGTTGTCGGTATCTCCGCCGAAATTTCCTACGGCCGAGGGCGGTGCGCCAACCAAACGTACATCGTTGAAACTTTTATAAACAAACAAGTACCAAAGGTTTCCGGCATAAAGTTTTTCTACCGTAAATTCAAAAACACCTTCTAAAGTATTTTTGTATTTTTCAACGGCTTTTTTTCTTTCTTCTTCATCGCCGGGCAGCTCAATCATTCTGTCCAAAATCTTGACGTTCAAACCTTTGCACGGTATTTCTTGAGAAAGACTTTTAGCCCAAAAACCTTCTGTTAAATAATCGTGTTCAAGGGTTGAATGAGATACGATTTCGCCGCGTCCGCAGTGATGATTAGTCAATAAAAGACCTTTGTCGGAAACTATTTCGCCGGTACAGCCGCCTCCGAAGAGTACAACGGCATCTTTCATGCAGGCTTTATTAACGCTGTAAACCTCCTCGGCTGAAAGTTTAAAGCCGCCCTTTTGCATATCTTTAATGTGATTTTCTATTAATACGGGCAACCACATACCGCCTTGTCCGAAGAGGTTTAGAGAAATTGTCAAGGCGCAAAAAAGCATTAAAAATTTTCTCATTCCTGATGTCTGCCTTTTAAAACTGCTATTACATCTTCTATTTTTTTGCCTTTTGCGCTGAGCATAACAACAGTATGATACAGTAAATCAGCGGCTTCGTTTAGGAATAAAGAATCGTTGTCGTTTTTGCTTGCGATGACGAGTTCCACAGCCTCTTCGCCTACTTTTTTGGCTATTTTGTCAATACCTTCTCTAAAAAGTTTTGTTGTGTAACTTCCGGCAGGGCGGTCTTGGTTTCGTTTGTCGATAAATTTTTGAAGATACGACAAAAATCCGATATTGCTTTCTTCAAAATCGAAACACGAAGTTGTACCTTTATGACAGGTAGGTCCGTCGGCTTTGGCTTTAATTAAAATAGTGTCGTTGTCGCAATCGGTAAAAATTTCTTTTACGTGTAAGAAATTACCGCTTGTTTCGCCTTTAGTCCAAAGACAGTTTCTACTGCGTGACCAAAAAGTTACTTTTTTAGTTTCGAGGGTTTTTTTGTAACTTTCCTCATTCATGTACCCTAACATCAACACTTGAAGTGTCTGATAATCTTGTATAACGGCAGGAACAAGACCGCCTTGTTTTTGAAAATCTAACATTTTTTTTAATTATATTTTTTTTCTTTTGTATTTTTGCAAAGGTGATAATTTTTTGCGGAAAACGCAAACTATTTTTTATTCTGACCAGTATTTAACGGCATCAGTTATTGCCCTTTTGCACACGGGACAAAACATCTTGTCTTCGAGTCTTCGCATGATGCAGTGCATTGATGGTCTGTAAAACCCTTTTGGTTGGTAATTACCGCCTTCAAAAGCGCCCACAGCGTTTTCATACTTTTGTGTTTTAGGTGTTGGTATAGGCGCATTTACCATATCTTTCCATTTCGATTGAAAGTTTTTGAGCGTCGTGATGTTAGGCTCGTACGGCTCGTAATTGTAATTTTCGTTTGACTCTTCGATAAATGCTCCGTCAGATTCGTATTCGTCGGCCAACCCTGCGAATAAGTGTCCGAATTCGTGAACAAAAATTTCTATTGACATAGGGTTTTTGGCGGCGAACGCGCCGTAATAATTATAAATGCCACCTCCGCCGTAAATATCGCTGTTTACTAATACGATGATTCCGTCCCACGGTGCTGACGATGCTGCATCGCATACAGCCCAGTAATTTTCTGTCATGACATAACGGTCTACGTCAAAAACCGAATAACCGAAATCTGCGATAGTGTTTTTCCAAATATTTTTGTTAGGAATATCGGCACCGCTTTCTTCTGAGGCGGCAGAGATAATCCTTATGTTAAACATATCTTTTTGAGATTTAAACGGTTCATAATCGAAAAGTTTTTCGGCGTACTCTTTTGCTAATTTTTCAAAATCCGTTAATTCGTTTTGAGTGAAACCTTCAGGGACGAATATAAGGTCGTATTTTTCTTTAGGGTTACCGTTTTCGATAATGTTTTTAACAGTAAACCTTTGATAATTACCTTTTTCTATGAATTTTGACGAGGGGTCGAAATCAGTTGAAAACACCTTTTGAAACCTCATTAACGAATCTCTTTTAAAAAAATCTATTACGGCTTGATTTTTTGGCATCGGGAATTTAACGGCTTCTCTGAAAGCTTTTGATACATTGAGAGCCTCTTCAGTCATTTGCCATTCAAAAAACAAAGAGCTGTAAGTGTAAGTATAAATAATTTCGCCTGATTTTTTGTCAGAGATTTGGAGTTTAAAAGGTCCGTATTCGTTTTTTTGTATAAGATGATTTTTTGTTCCTGTCCAATTCTCGTTGCATAAAAATTTTGACAAATAGATTTCTGTTTTTTGACAGTTACCAGCGATTATGTAATTCATTCTGACAGTTTTATCGAGAAAGAACTTGTCAAAATTTTGTGCCGTTACAACAACCGGCATCAGCAACAACAGTATTAAAATTAACTTTTTCATATTTATAATTGTTTTATGTTTTTTATATCTGTTTCATTTACACGGCGATTTCATTTAACATTTTGTATCAGCCGAGCCGCAAGCATTGCGGCTCGAACACATATATGTATTATGAAAGAGCCGTTTATTCCGTGTTTTTCGTGTTTTCCGTAGTTAAAATATTGTATGTGTTAAAAAGTTGAGTGTTTTCGGGCATAAAAAAAGGAAACCGTCATCAAATTTATTGCGGTTTCCTTTTCGAGAGTAGATTTTTTTGCTTTTAACGATTCTTTCCGGACGCGTGGAAATTAGTTTTCCGTGCGTTTTGATTTCGCGTTCTCTGTCAGCTTTTTTTACGGCAGAGAGAAAATCAAGGTGTTTAATTTTCTTTTTCTTGCACATTTTATAATAATAATTAATGTTATGACACCGCAAAAGTATAAAAAAAGTGTAATATTCCAAAGGTGAAAATCGATAAAAATTGATTTTTGACGATTTTCCCACTCTGGTAAAATCGATAAAAATTGATTTTTGAGGACTTTCCCACTCTGGTAAAATCGATAAAAATTGATTTTTGACGACTTTCCCAGTCTGGTAAAATCGATAAAAATTGATTTTTGAGGACTTTCCCACTCTGGTAAAATCGATAAAAATTGATTTTTGAGGACTTTCCCACTCTGGTAAAATCGATAAAAATTGATTTTTGGGGACTTTACCAGTCTGGTAAAATCGATAAAAATTGATTTTTGGGGACTTTCCCACTCTGGTAAAGTCGTTAAAAATCAATTTTTTAGCGTTTTCCTATATGTTACAACCTCTTTATTTAACATTGTTTAACAAATACTCTAAAAACGGCATTACAATATCTTCATTTGAGGTTTTTATTATAAAAAAATATTGTTATTATGTATGAAAAATATAAAAAAATCAATTAAAAACTAAAAAAAATCAAGAATAATTTGCATAATTAAAATATTACTTTTATCTTTGCAGCGTAATTTTTAAAACAATAACTTTAAATTTAAGACATGATGAGTACATTAATTATTCGAAAGGCAGAAAAGAATTTCACCAACAAACAGTTTGATGAATTTCTGCAGCGAGTTGTTGAAGTGTCGGACTCGTTAAAGAATAACACTTTGAGTAAGTATGTTGCGGATTTGAAAAAATCGGTAAAAGATTTTCACGATTTTCGAGTTTTCAAAACGACGGCGTCTTATACTATGAAAATCAATGACATTGGCTATCAAGCGGATGCAATTTTCCGCAAGTTGAAATTAGCTATTGATTATTCAGAGGTTTGGCAGACGGGGCAAGTGAAAGACTCGGCATTGAAGTTTAAGGAAATTTTTTCATGTTACGGAAATATTCCGATGGTCGGCATTGTTAAGAAGTTTGTCGATTATGATTCCTTAATAACGAAAATGCAGGCTGATAAGCAATCGGTTACCGCATTGAAATTTGAAGAATCGCTTTCGCAGTTATCGCTTTTGGTTCGTCAGTACCGAAAGGCGCTTGTAGAGCGAGATGAGTATTTTACCTCGTTGAAAGGTAGGCGTAAGGCGGCACGTATTCAAGCGTGGAACGATTATGTAGCATTGCGCAGTAAGGTTGAAGCATACGCGGAGATTAGCGGCGGGCAGGAGGTTGAGGCTTTTGTATCGCAGGTTAATCAGGCGCAGATAAGGATTTCGCCTAATGTTTCAACCAAAATGGTAAATAAAGATAAAGAATTAGAGTAGTAGTTAATAAATATATGTAAGTTAGAGTCCCGGTGAGATTCCATTCCTAAGCGGAAAACGAATCCCGGGACTATTTTTTTTTATTTTATGTGATAAACCTCTTGTTTTTTCACCCTTGTAACCCACTAATAATCAGTCGAAATAAAAAAACTTAAAAAAAAGATATAAAAAAATTTGGAAAATGGAGAAAAAAGTACCTACCTTTGCACCCGCAAAACAGAAATGAACGCTCTTTAAAACGCCAGATGAGGCGAGATGCTTAACAAATTTTTAACACAAAATATTTGACAGTTAGAAATGAAGTTATTAATTTTGCACCGCGGTTTTGACCAACAAAGCCGACGAAAAAAAGCGAAGTTCTTAACAAATTTTTAACACAAAATATTTTGACAGTTAGAAATTAAGTTCGTAACTTTGCACCGCGGTTTTGACCAACAGAACCGACGAAAAAAAGCGAAGTTCTTAACAGAAATTTAACTTAAAAAAATTTGGAAGTTAAGCGAAAAAGTTCGTAACTTTGCACCGCGGTTCTGACAGACAGAGCAGCGAAGAAAGATAAGGATATTTGAAAAGATTGACAGCAAGCACAAGGCGTAGAAATGAACTGAAAAGAAAAGAAATTTCCCCTTAGTCAAGGATAAAAAAAATAAAAAATTTTAAACAACGAAGAGTTTGATCCTGGCTCAGGATAAACGCTAGCGGCAGGCCTAACACATGCAAGTCGAGCGGTAACACGGTGTAGCAATATATTGGTGACGAGCGGC
>JAFYDK010000061.1 GCA_017544805.1 Bacteroidales bacterium
TGATGCACCGCCTTCGGATTGCATTTCCTGAACGGTAACGGTTTCACCGAACATGTTTTTTCTGCCTTGGGCAGCCCATTCGTCAACGTTTTCTGCCATCGGAGAAGAAGGCGTGATGGGGTAAATGGCGGCAACTTCCGTAAACATATACGCGATATGTGCGGCAGCGGTGTTACCGTCGCAAGTCATAAATTTCTTTTCTTTTGCCATAATTAATATTAACTATTTGTTTGAAATTTTCACTTAGCAAAGGTATAAATAAAAATTTTATTAAGGAAAGAAATTTTATGAAAAAAAATCTTAAATATTACACCATATCAATGCTTCGTTTACAAAGCCGATAAAATCCTCTACCTCTTTTTTGCCGTTTACAACTGTGTATGCCTCAACATAATCTCTTAATGCGATATAATTCTTTTCGGCTTGAATCCTTGCTGAGTAACGTATACCTTTAACACTTGAGAGAAATTCATCCCTTTTCAAATTTTTTTCTCTGAAACTCTCCATAAATGTTTCTAAGGCAGTAATCCATTTTTCAAGGTTTAATAACGTTATGCTTTGAGGGAATTTTTTAATTTTAGCGATTAATGAACGATAATCAGCAAATTTCTTTGTTATGCCCGTAGCGGCTATGTTGCCGAAAACGGAAAGCTCTTTGCGTAACTCCAGAGCACAAGTCTGAGTCTTTCCCTCACAACATTCCGCATAAAAGTCAATTGCTAATTTTATCTTGCGGAAAATATTGTCAGTCTCCTGACTAATCTTATGAATGGAGTTCGTAAACTCTGTGGAAGGTGTTGAAATTCTTACCTCGTTGAACCTCTTTGCAGAGGCTGTGAACTCTGAGGTTAATTTTTCAAAAGCCTCGCCCTTTAATGATTGAGAAGCTTTTACTACTCTTAACATGAACTCGTCAAACGTTTTGTTTGTTGCGCGTCCGATTTTCTTTCTTAAAAACAATGTTCTCATTTATTTTTATAAATTTAAAGTTATTGATTAATTTTGTTGTGGTGCAAAGATATAAGCATTGTTTTAATTGTGCAAGTTTCTGTGTGTTTTTTTTATAGTTTAATTGATTTTAATTGCGTTTTTCTTGTCATAATCATAATTTTTTATAATATAATTGCGGTTTTATGATAGTATATTAGCGTTTTTGTTAATTGTTAAAAATAGTTAAGGATGATGATTTTGTCCTTTGTACAAAGATATAAAATAGTGATTTTTAGCGGTTTTGACATTGGGACAAAGTAGGGTAGGAGGGTTAAAAAAGAACTTTGCCCGAAGGACAAAACCGTTTTTTATATGTTTTTTTAGGGTTTGTCCTTCGGGCAGAGTTATGTAAGATGGTTCTTTGAAGTATTTGTCAAAAGGTCAAAACTATCAAAGAGTTTTTTGGGGTTTATTAGAACTTAAATGTAAGTCCCGCACCGATAACGTCTTTGAACTGAACTTTTGAATAATGGTCTTCACCGTCCCTGTGAATCATAATATCTTCGTCATAGATAAGTTCGGTTGCAATGTTGAAAGCTAACCATTTGTTGATTTGGATAGAGAGGATAACGTTCCAATCCACATCTATTTCGTCGAAGATACCGTCTTCATAGTTGTTGAAGAGTGTGAGGTTGGTGTTGAATGTTATGTTTTTACCAAAGTTGTAGAGAGCGTTCATCTTGAAGTACCAACCGAACTCTGAACGGGAATGTTTGGCAGTATCAACACCGTAAGCTCCTTTGGAAGAAAGATAATCGCTCATTACCACTGTTGTTTTACCGCAAAGGGGTGATAAATAGAATGCTAATTTCTCGTTAGGTTGGAAGTCAATACCGATTGTGTAGGTCAGATAAAGCGGAGACCAGAAATCGGAATTTTTATCTTTAACTTCTTCACCGTTGTCGTCTTTGCTGTAATTATAGCCTCTTGCAAATTGACTTTTATAATCGAAAATCGCTGAATAATAGAATTTTTTGTTGATGGCATAACCGTATTTTGAAGAGAATTGGAGTTTGTCATCAATTTTTCTAAAGTCGTCGTATTCTTTGAAAAGTCTTAATGTTCCATATTGAGCCATTAAAGCGTTTTGCCAAGAGTGTTTACCTTTGGCGTAGTTAGCGTTGAGGTTGGCAAGAGCGTTGAAACCCATTTGTTGGTCACCGCCGGCTGCCCAGTTTACAAGGCCTACTTGAGAGGCTGTTAATGAAAGCATACCTGATACGTGCCAATTTTTTAAGCTGTCAGCAACGGTTGCAGTTTTTTTTGATTCTTTTGCGAGATTTGCTACCTCTTTAGCAACATCGTCAGTCTGAGCGTTAAGTCCGAGACCTAAGGCGGACAACGCAATCATGAGTAAAAACTTTTTCATCTTATAAGTGTATTTTCAATTTTTTTATTTTTTATTTTTAATTTTTAATTTTCAATTTTCAATTGTTAATTGTCAATTGTCAATTGTCAATTGTTTTTGATTCTTGCAAATCTGTAATAGCCTTCAAGTTCTTTTTGATATTTTTTGTGGTAAAATTCCCATTTATCGAGGAAGTCGTTTACGGCTTGTGCTTCGGGGTAGTTTTTCCACTCTGACTCTATGGCTTTTATATTGACAGAATCTTTAGGAAAATCGTTTTTTTTGTTAAGACAACTGATTGCATTGTCAATGCAAGCGATTTTCATTTTGTCATAATCTTTTTTGAATAGGGGATAATAATAATCCAAAATATATTTTTGACCTTTAATGCCTTCTTCTTCGCCAAGTGGGAAGAATTTTGCTACTTGATAATAGTTGTAGGCCGACATTATTTTTTTAGTCGGCGGCTTTTGAGCCAGTTGAGTTGTGTCGGTGATTTCCTCTTTGATAGCATTAGAGGCTTTATGAATTAAGTATTTAGGAATAAAGAGGAATAAAACGCCGACTAAGACAGCCGCATAAACCACCCATTTTAAGATAGAGGGCTTTTTCCTTCTTATATTGCTTTTGTAATAAGTCATGATAAAAATATCCTATGAATGTTCAGAACTCCTTTTATGGAGTGCAAAATTACGTTTTATTATTAAACATTATGCTTTTTTAATGGTAAAATAAACGATAAATTAAAGAATAAAGGTTTAATGTTAATTTTATCTAAATTATAAGGAAAAAGCCTAAAAAAATTTGGCTGTTCAAAAAAAGCTTTCTACTTTTGCATCGTCAAAAAAATACTGCGGGGTGGAGCAGTTGGTAGCTCGTTGGGCTCATAACCCAAAGGTCACAGGTTCGAGTCCTGTCCCCGCTACTAAAGTTTTTTTAAAGTATAGATAGTAGTAGCCATAAGAAGTCCTAACCGGGAAAATAATTTCGGTTAGGATTTTTTTTATTGGAGAGATTAATGTATCTTTGCCAAAAAAAATAACAAAAAGTTTTATTGTACGTAAAAATTAAAAAGACAAATGGAAATTTTTTACGAAATTGCTCCGCTGAAAAAAAAATTAGCGGCATTGAAACTTCAAAACAAAACAATCGGTTTTGTAGCCACAATGGGTGCTTTGCATCAAGGACACATTTCTTTGGTTGAAAAATCAAACAAAGAAAACGACTTTACGGTGGTAAGTATTTTTGTTAATCCCACTCAGTTCAACAACAAGGAAGACCTCGAAAAATATCCCAGAAATCTTGAAGCCGACTTCCGACTCTTGGAGGATAACGAATGTGATATGGTTTTTGCTCCCGCTGTTGCAGAAATGTATCCCGAGGAGGATACCCGTAAGTTTGAGTTAGGCGATGTGGCTCAGGTTATGGAAGGGAAATACCGTCCCGGTCATTTCAACGGGGTTTGTCTGATTGTAAGCAAGTTGCTCGACATTGTTAATCCCGATAATGCGTATTTCGGTCAGAAAGATTATCAGCAGATTGCCGTTATTAGGGCTATGGTAAAAAAATATATGCATGGTTTTAAGGGAAATATTGTTTCGTGTCCGATTGTAAGGGAGAAGGACGGTCTTGCTTTGAGCAGCAGAAACTCGCATTTGGACGAGGGACAAAGAAAATCTGCCGTAATTATTTCGCAGACTTTGTTTAAGGCAAAAGAGCTTTCAGACAAAGGCGCTACTTGCAAAGAGATTGAGGAATTTATTAAAAAGTCTATTGCAACGGATGCTAACCTCTGTTTGGAGTATGTTGAGATTGCTGACAAAGATACATTGCTTACTATTAAGGAGTCAAAACCGAAAAACGCAGTTATCTGCATTACCGTTTATGACGGCAAAACAAGACTGATTGATAATATTTTGCTTTAAACAATGAATATAGAAGTTTTAAAATCCAAAATTCACAGGGTAACGGTTACTCAGGCCAACCTTCAGTACATCGGCAGCATTACCATTGACGGGGCGTTGATGGATGCGGCAAACATTATTGAGAACGAGAGGGTTCAGATTGTTAATGTAAATAACGGCGAAAGGCTTGATACATACGTTATCAGGGGAGAAGAAAATTCGGGCTGCATTTGTCT
This sequence comes from Bacteroidales bacterium, assembly GCA_017544805.1. Lineage (GTDB taxonomy): Bacteria > Bacteroidota > Bacteroidia > Bacteroidales > UBA3824 > UBA3824. Next base: position 4,479 of record JAFYDK010000061.1, read on the forward strand.
TAACGGTCCTGCGGCAAGAAAAGCTTCCGTGGGGGATATTGTTATAATAATGTCATACGCTTCGATGGATTTTCAAGAGGCGAAAACTTTTAAACCGACGGTCATTTTCCCTGACAGTCAGACAAACAGATTAGTTTAAAGCTGAAAAAACCGTATAAAGATTTATGGCAAAGGAAAAGAAAGCTAAAGACAGGTACAGAATCATATTGTATAACGAAACGACTTTGCAAGAAGAGAAGTCGTACCGTGCCACCAAAAATAATATGGTTGCGCTTTTGGGCGTGGCTGTTTTTGTGATAGCTGCATTGGTTTTTGTGTTGCTGGTTTATACACCGCTGAAAAGATTTTTGCCCGCCTCGGACGATAGTCTTTACAGCAGCGAGTTGAAAGAGAGTGCTTTGAAGCTTGACAGTATGCGTACCCTTTTGGAGGAGAGAAATCAGTATTTCGTATCAATCCGCAACATTATGAACGGTAATATAGATGCCGAGGTAAAGCCTATTGATACTGTTATGAAAAAGCAAAGGGACGATTATGCTAAAATAAAACACGATAGTATACTTCAAACTCTTATCGAACTTGAAGAGCAGCAGACACTTACAGCTGTTATCGGAGAGCCGGGCAAGGAAAAATACAAGAATTTGACGTTTTTTATACCTGTCAAGGGTGTTGTTACCAACGATTTTTCGATGGAACATTTAGGCATTGACATTGCAGCAAAAGACGGTGAACCCGTTCTTGCTACTTTGCCGGGTACGGTTATTCTTGCCACTTGGTCTGTGGAGACGGGCAATGTGATACAAGTTCAGCACGAAAACAATTTAGTTTCGATTTATAAGCATAATTCGACTTTGTTGAAAAAAGTAGGCGATAGGGTAGAGGCCGGAGAACCGATAGCTATTATCGGCAATTCAGGCGAATTGACCTCAGGTACCCATCTTCATTTTGAACTTTGGGAAAACGGTAAACCTATCAATCCCGAAACGTATATTGCTTATTAACATTCTATTATGACTTTGGAAAAAAGAAAAATTGCGATATTGGGTTCTACGGGAAGTATCGGAACTCAGACTTTGGATGTTATCAGAAGAAATCCTGATAGGTTTTCTGCCGAGATTCTCGTTGCTAACAAGAATTGGGAATTATTAGCTAAGCAAGCCATAGAGTTTCAGCCTAATGCCGTTGTGATTGCCGACAAGGAAAAATATCCGCTGTTAAGGGATGCGTTAGAGAAGTATCCTATAAAAGTATTTGCGGGTTCTGAGTCAGTTAATTCAGCAGTGGAGTTTGAAACCGTTGATATGGTTTTGGCTGCTATGGTGGGATATTCGGGACTTGTTCCGACCGTTAATGCCTTGAGACACAAGAAACCTGTTGCTCTTGCTAACAAGGAAACATTGGTTGCAGCGGGAAAAATTGTTATCTCTGAGGCTGCTAAAAACGGAGTGCCGGTTTTGCCGGTAGACAGTGAACATTCTGCTATTTTTCAGTCGCTGGCCGGAGAAGGCGGCAATGCTATTGAAAAAATACTTCTTACCGCCTCGGGCGGACCTTTCAGGGGCAAAACAAGGGATTACCTTAAAACCGTTAAAAAGGAACAGGCGTTGAAACATCCTAATTGGAACATGGGCGCAAAGGTTACGATAGATTCAGCCTCGCTTATGAACAAGGGTTTGGAAACGATTGAGGCTATGCACCTTTTTAATGTTCCCGTTGAGAAAATTGAAGTTTTGATTCATCCTCAAAGCATTATTCATTCGGGCGTAGAGTTTGAGGACGGCTCGGTTAAGATGCAGTTAGGAATGCCGGATATGCGTTTACCGATTCAGTACGCAATAGGTTTTCCCGATAGGTTGAAAAGTGATTTTCCGAGGGTTGATTTCTTTTCGCTACCTCAAGGCTTGACCTTTGAAAAGCCTGATTTGGAAACTTTCAGAAATCTTTCGCTTGCAATGTACGCCGCTAAAAAGGGCGGAAACTTACCTTGCATTATGAATGCGGCAAACGAAATCGCCGTTAAAAAGTTTTTGGAGAATCAAATAGGATTTTTAGAGATGTCGGATTTGATAGAGTCTGTGATGGAGAAAACAGATTTTATTGAAAATCCTACGCTTGAGGATATTACAAAGACTCATTCTCTTGCCACGGAGATAGCTTTGAGCCACAAGATAAAATCTTCATGCCAATAAGCGGCACTTTTATCGCTGCTTTTTATAAGGTTAGGATTGATACCGAAGCCGTGTCCGCCGCTTTCAAAAAGTCTAAATCTAAAAAGATTACCGTTATTAGTTAAAGTATCGGCAAGTCTTTGAGAATTTTGAAATTTTACAATCGGGTCGTCTTTGCAGGCGAGAATGTAAAGCGGCGGCACGGTCTTTTTTATATTCAGTTCAAGCGACATAGAATCTTTTTGTCCGAGATTGTAATGTTGTCCTAAAAGATTTCTGCGGGATTTTTTATGGACGTAATCATCTTTCATTGTTACAACGGGATATATCATTATATTGAAGTTAGGCTTTAAATTATGGGGTTTATCATCGATAAAGTTTTTGTCATAATAAACAGCCGAAGTACCGGACAAATGTCCCCCAGCAGAAAATCCACATACACCTAATGAATCAAAACCTAATTCTTCTCTGACATAAACAATTGCCTTTTGTAAATCTTGAATTTGCGCGGGATAACGGTTGCCTTTGATACCGCGTCTGTAAATTAGGACAAAAGTATTAAAACCGTAATCCCTGAACTTTTTAGCGGGAGAGAATCCCTCATTTTCTTTAGCTAAATAGCAATAACTTCCACCCGGACAGAAAATTATTGACGCTTTGTTTTCTTTGTTTTCCGACAAAAAACAATACAAGAAGACTTTCTTTTTGCGGTAATCGTCTTTTGTTTGACCTTTCCATAGTTGAATTTTTTCCTGTGCTTGAGAGGAAAAAAATATTAGAA
>JAFYDK010000062.1 GCA_017544805.1 Bacteroidales bacterium
GACATTTAAGAAATAATTTCTTGGGCGATTCGATTTCAAAAATTTTGAAAGCGGGCGGCAACAACGTTATCAAAGTTAACCTCGTGAATGACAGAGGTATACATATTTGTAAATCGATGTTGGCGTGGAAAAAATGGGGCAATGGTGAAACTCCCGAAACCTCCGGCATAAAAGGCGACCATTTAATCGGAAAATATTACGTTGAATTTGACAAACATTATAAAGAGGAAATCAAAGACCTCATGTCAAAGGGCATGACGGAGGACGAGGCAAAACAAAAAGCACCGTCAATCGTAGAGGCTCACAAAATGCTTCAAGCATGGGAGAGCGGCGACAAAGAAACCGTTGAACTTTGGAAAACTATGAATTCTTGGGTTTATGACGGTTTTGACGTTACTTACAAACTCATGGGCATAACTTTTGACAAGATTTATCACGAGTCGGAAACCTATCTCGAAGGCAAACAATATGTCTTGGACGCTTTACAAAAAGGTATCTGTCAGAAGGACGAAACGGGCGCAACTTTCATTGATTTGACAGCCGACGGTTTGGACAAGAAGATTTTGTTAAGAGGCGACGGCACAACGGTTTACATGACGCAAGACCTCGGAACGGCGGCGTTAAGACACAGAGAATTTAACTTTGACGAACATATTTACGTTGTCGGCAACGAGCAGGATTATCACTTCAAAGCCTTGAAATTGGTTTTGAAAAAACTCGGTTTTGCGTGGGGCGACAACATCAAACATTTCTCTTACGGCATGGTGGAACTTCCGAACGGCAAAATGAAGAGCCGCGAGGGTACGGTTGTTGATGCAGACGATTTGATTGCAGAGATGACTGAAACGGCTCGCAAAACCTCCGAAGAACTCGGCAAATTAAACGAAATGACCAAAGAGGAACAGGATAACACCGTTTTCACGATTGCAATGGCGGCTTTGAAATACTTTATTTTGAAAGTTGACCCGAAAAAAACGATTCTCTTCAATCCTGCGGAAAGTATTGATTTTAACGGAAATACGGGACCTTTTGTTCTTTACACGTATGCTCGTATCCGTTCTATTTTCAGAAAACTTTCTGACAAAAATATCGAAAGAATCTCGTTAAAGTCTGATTTTGAAGATATTTCGGAGGTTGAAAGTAATTTGGTTCAGACGGTTGCAAACTTCAAGAATGCTGTTTCTGAGGCTTGTAAGATGTGTTCACCGGCACAGATTGCAAATTACGTTTACGATTTGAGCAAACAATTCAATCAGTTCTATCACGACTTTTCGATTTTGGGCGAAGAAGACGTTTTGAAGCGTGAGTTCAGACTCGTTCTTTCCGAAAACGTTGGCAGAACAATTAAGAAATGTCTTAACCTTATGGGTATCAACGTTTTGGAAAAAATGTAAAAATTATTTATTATAATATAAAAGTCTTTAAATTGGTATCTTTTACCCAAATCCGGGTAATTAAGATACCAATTTTTTTTGTAACTTCGCTACGAAATTTTTAAAATCAAGACATGATGAAAATGATTGAAAATCAAGAATTTGAAGGTGAACGTCCATTGTATCATACATCGGATTTAGTTTTGAAAAACGTTACAATCCATTCCGGCGAAAGCGCATTAAAAGAGACAAAAAACATCATCGCAGAAAACTGCATTTTTGAAGGGAAATATCCGTTTTGGATAACGGACGGTTTTAAAATCAAAGATTGTAAATTTACTTCCGGAGCAAGAGCGGCTCTTTGGTATTCTAACGACTTGGAAATGACGGATACAGTTATCGAAGCCCCAAAAATGTTTCGCGATTCCAAACGTTTGAGGCTTAAAAACGTAAATATTCCTGATGCAGAGGAAACTTTTTGGCATTGTGATGATGTTGATTTAGAGAATGTTACTGTTGAAAATGCTCCGTATATTTTCATGCACTGCAACAATATAAAAATCAAAAACTATATTCAAAAAGGCAATTATTCGTTTCAATATTGCAAAAATATTGAAATCCGCGATTCAAAAATTTATTCCAAAGATGCGTTTTGGAATTCTGAAAATATAACCGTTTACGATTCTGAAATTATCGGCGAATATCTGGCTTGGCATTCCAAAAATGTAACGCTCATAAATTGTCTGATAGGGGAGACTCAACCTCTCTGTTACGCTGAAAATCTGAAACTTATAAATTGTCGTTTCAGGGAAGATGCTGATTTGGCGTTTGAATATTCAACTGTTGATGCTGAGATTTCAGGAGAGGTAACAAGCGTTAAAAATCCAAAATCCGGCAAAATCATTGCGGACTCAATCGGTGAGGTTATTTTGGACGAAAACATAAAACAA
>JAFYDK010000063.1 GCA_017544805.1 Bacteroidales bacterium
GTCATATTATTATTTTCTCCTTTGGATAAAATTATCATTCGGGGTCATATTATTATTTTCTCCTTTGGATAAAATTATCATTCGGGGTCATATTATTATTTTCTCCTTTGGATAAAATCATCATTCGGAGTCATATTATTATTTTCTCACTCTAAGAAAATCATTTCTTTAACGTTATTTAACAATTAAAATAAAAACCTCATTACAATATCATAATTTAAGGATTTTATCATAAAATTATAATATATTTTACCGCTAAAAATATAAAAATATCAACATATTATTAAAAAAAATCAAGAATAATTTGCATAATTAAAATAATGCTTTTAACTTTGTAGCACAATAATTAAACAAATTTATATTTTTTCAAACAACTTTTAAATTTTTAAGAAAATGAGAACGATTATTTTTCGTAAAAAAATTGCAAATTTCACCAACAAACAGTTTGATGAATTTTTGCAACGAGTTGTAAAAGCCTCCGGCTCGTTAAAAAATGCTGCTTTTACTAAATTAGTTTCACAATTGAGCAATTCGGCGAAAAAGTTTCACGATTTGCGAATGGTTTTGCCGGCATCGGCATACACTGAAAAAATCAACGAAATCGGACGTCAGGCGGACGAAATATTCCGCAAAATAAAAATGACGGTAGATTACAATACGTTGTGTTTGAGCGGAAAAGAACAAGAAGCCGCTAAAAAATTTCAGTCTGTTATCGCCTTTTACGGTTATATTCCTCAAGACGGAATAGTTAAAAAGTTCGTAAACTACGATTCCCTTGTATCGGAATTAAACTCTGATACAAATGCTGTTACGGTGTTGAACCTTAAAACCCAGCTTACAAAATTAGCGGATTTAACAAAAGAATACCGTGAAAACATTCTCTTAAGAGATAATTACCGCTCGGGAATAAAAGGTAAACGTAAAGAGGCAAGAATTACCGCCATAAAGGACTTTACAAACCTCAGAGATTCCATAGAGGCTTTCGCAGTACTAAACACAGAAACGGAAGTTTCTCAATTTAGTAATCTTATAAACGAAGCGTTTATCAACGTAAGTCCGAACTCAAAGAAAAAAGAGTCATAAAAAAAGAACAGCCGCAATGTGTTTTGCGGCTGTTTTTTTTCCTCGCTAATAAAAAGATTCACAATTTTTTGGTGGAAAACTCCGTTATTTATCAATAAAAATTAATTAATCTTTTTAAAATTTATAAAAACCATGAAAAAAATTTATTATTATTCGCTTTTATTAGCGTTAGCGGCTCAATCCGTAACTTACACGTCATGTAAAAATGACGATAACGAAGACGAAATAACACCGTCAAACAATACAGAACAATCAAGCGAACAAAACAACAATACAGAACAAACAAACGAACAAAACAAAAATGTCGAAAAGTTCACTGTAACTATTAACCTCAACGAAAATCCGCTACCTCTTGTTTATACAGAAGAAAAAGGCAAAACAATCAATATCAATATTGATGAATTGCTGAAGAATGAAAGCATAAAAGATTATTTAAAAGCTTATGAAATCTTTTCGATAACAGAAAACGGCAAAGAGATTAAAGATAATATTACTTTTAACGGTGATGCTAAAATTGAAATCACTGCTTTGAAACACGCTGATATAAAAATACAGTTCCCTAATGAAGAGGGTAAAATCTTGTACCGTAAAGAAGAACTTAAATCCGGAGATCTTGAGTCGGAGGAATATTGGATGTATACAACTAAAGAAAACGAATTATATACACTGATTAGACAAAATAAAGAAGAAAATTATGCTAATGCCAAAAAACAAATTTATAAATATGATTCAGAAAACGAAAAATTCTATCATCTTCGTTATAATGGAGATCGTCAATATGACGGTTATTTCATCAAAAACGGAGATAAATATTATCAAACAACCTTGTACCGCTTGGTAAAAAAAGATAATACCGTAAAAGGTTATCAAACAGAATGGATATTGGAAGAAACAAATGATGCTAAAAGCATTAAAAAAGATGGGTTAGCGGACATTGAACCCCAAGTATCAGATAATATCACAATTACTGCTGATAAATTTAATGATTCCGAATACGAATACAAAGACGGTATTATTACATTAGAAAATGGTAATAAATATATTTACGACGGTACATATCTTTATGAAATTTATTATGAATATAGCTTAATAGATTACACTAATCCGTTCAAAAGCGATGAACTTTTGGAGTATAAAGATGTTAGAGTAGAAGGTTATGGAACTGAGATCTCAGAGATAATGGAAATTTATACAGAAGCTAATAGGATTCCCAATACAAATATTTATGAAGTTTATGAAAATGGTGTGAAGAATTTATATGGTATATACAATTGGGATGGTGATAATATAATTACTTATGGTGAGGCTAAAAGCTGGATTTATGAATTCAACACTTACCCGTTTGGAAAATTAAACAACATGATCGCTATATTTCCTGACGGAAAAGTAATTTATGATGACATTTTAATGGACTACATAGAAAATTCTGCTGTCATATACGAAAATAAATACATCGTTATTAATGCGTCAAGATATTATCACGAAGGATAGTCTTTTTGACGGGGTTGTCTAAAAAGTTGGAGTGCGGGCTTCCAGCCCGCCTTTACAAGCATTTGCAGGCAAGGATGCCTGCGTTCCAATACCACTTTTTAGACAACCTCGTCTTTATTATTTTAAATGGGGTATATTAAAATCCTAATATATGTTTTTTGATAAAAATTTTCCTTGTCATAAAAAATGAATAACGATATATATTAAAAAAAAAAATCAATATTTTTTTTCGTACACCGTTTTTTTTATAAAAAAAAATTATGGAATTTTTCTTAAAACTTTATCTTATTAGTATAATTCAAACATAATTTAAACTTTAAAAAAAACATGAAAAGAAGATTTCTGTATTATTCACTCGTAGCAGTGATGGCGGCCTCAGCCGTAACTTTCTCATCTTGCGACAAAGATGATGACAAAGATACTAACAACACAACAACGACTACTACAACTACCGACAACACGGAAAAAGAAGAGAAAAAAGAAGTTGAAAAATTCTCGGTAACCGTTAATCTCAACGGTGAATCAATTTTGTCACAACAAGTAGAAGTAGGTCAAAAATTCACTCTCAACCTTGACGAATTAACAAAGAATCCTCTCACACAAGAGGCTCTCAAGGGTTATGAAATACTTTCAATCACTCAGGACGGAAAAGAAGTAAGCGGAAATATAGAAATCTCTGCTGAAGCTAAATATGAAATCAACGCCGTTAAATATGCTAATTTGGAATTCAAATTACACAATCAAGAAGGTAAAATTTTGCACTCATCGTATAGAGAAACCAATGAACCTTTAAAGAAAGATGCTCCCCAAGCAACTTATCAAAGTGATAGTTGGATATGTCCTATAAGCGATAATAGTTTTTATGAGGTATATAGAAACTATTGGGACGAATCTACTTGTTACGGAGATGGAACAACTTACTACTATGAACAAGAAACAGGAAAAGTATATATATATGTTATAGGGAAAAATGTAGCCAAAGGAAATGAATATAAACAATACGAATCTTATTTTTTCAAAAACGGAGACAAATATTACGATGCAGCCCCCTACCGTTATGTAAAAAAAGAAGGAACTACAAAAGGTTATCAAACAGAATGGACACCGGAAGAAGAGAAAAATGAAAAATTAGGAAAACAACTAGTAGCACGCCCGATAAACTCTAATATTACTATCTCGGGCGAAAAATTCATTAGTGATGAAAATAATTATACCTATGAATACGAAAACGGTATTATCACGATAGAAGACGGTACCAAATATATTTATGACGGTACTTATCTTTATCAAATTTATAACGAATATAGCATAGAAGATTACAAACCGTTACCAACCGGTAAACTTTTGAATATAGAAGAAATTAATTTAGACAATTCCATTAATAAAAACGTATTCACAAAAGTTGATGATGATGTTAATGTTTATATGGATAATGAAGATGAATATAATGATGATTTGTACGGTTTTTACGATTGGGACAAAAGTAATTCAATAGAATATGAAGAATTTAATTGGACAACTATCATTAATTTTGACGAATATCCTTTCGGTGAATTTTCGCTTCAACACACTTTGTATCGAATTTTTCCGGATAATAAAATATATATCTTCTTGATTGGTGGTTTGTATGATATTAAAGAAAATACGATTTTTACTGACGGAAATTATATCGCAATTGATGTTAGTAAATACGATGAAAGCAAATTGGATAAATAAATTTGTCTAAGTTGCAAAAAAAATCATAAATATGACGAAAATTATGTTGTAATTTATAATTATAAGAAAGTTAAATTTTAGGTTTTTGTCATAAAAAAAATTAAAAGAGGTTGTTTAAAAACTAACAACCTCTTTTTTTTATACTTTTTAATTATAAGTTCCCAAAAAAAAATAATAAATTTGCAAAAATTTTTTTTTAGATTAAACAACTTACATGGAAACATTTGACGAACAAGAAATAATAATGGCATCTATAACCGGAGAAGACAAACCCGGTTTAACATCTTGTTTATCAGCCATTATAGCAAAATACAACGCAACCATACTTGATATAGGTCAGGCAGATATTCACAATTCCCTTTCGCTTGGGATAATGTTTATCGCCGAGCAAAAAAACTCTGGTAACATCTTGAAAGAAATGCTTTTCAAGTCGTGTGAACTCGGGGTTCAAGTACGTTTTTCACCTATTTCGATTGAGGAATACAACCGTTGGGTATCGCTTCAAGGCAAAAACCGCTATATCGTAACGCTTTTGGGCAGAAAGATTTCAGCGGGATTAATTGCCGAGGTTTCAAGGGTTTTAGCAGAACAAGGTCTTAACATTGATGCCATAACGCGTCTTACGGGACGTATTCCGCTCAACGCAGACGTGGAAAAACACGGACAAACACGTGCTTGCGTTGAAATGTCAGTCAGAGGCACGCCCAAAGACCGTCCTTTCCTTCACGGCGAATTTATGAGAATTTCGCAGGAAATGGGTTATGACATTTCGTTTCAGGAAGACAACCTTTACCGCAGAAACCGTCGTCTTATATGTTTTGACATGGACTCTACTCTTATTCAGACCGAAGTTATTGACGAACTCGCAATACGTGCCGGTGTCGGCGACGAGGTTAAAGCCATAACAGAATCGGCAATGAGAGGCGAAATAGATTTTTGTGAAAGTTTCAAACGCAGGGTTTCGCTTTTAAAAGGTCTTGACGAAAGCGTTATGAAAGACATCGCTGAAAATCTTCCTATCACGGAAGGCGTGGCAAGAACGCTGAAAATATTAAAACAATACGGCTATAAAATTGCAATACTTTCGGGCGGTTTCACGTATTTCGGCAATTACTTAAAACAAAAATTCGATATTGATTTTGTTTACGCCAACGAGCTTGAAATCAAAGACGGTAAACTAACGGGAAATTATGTCGGCGACATAGTGGACGGAAAACGCAAAGCCGAACTCCTAAAACTAATCGCACAATTAGAGCATCTTGATTTGCAACAGGTTATAGCCGTCGGCGACGGTGCTAACGATTTGCCGATGCTCAACATTGCAGGTCTTGGCATAGCATATCACGCCAAACCAAAAGTAAAGGAAAACGCCAAACAGTCGATTTCTTCAATCGGAATTGACGGTGTTTTGTACATGTTAGGATTTAAAGATTCGTACATTCAGTAGAAAAAAAAATAAGCAAATGAGTAAAAATATTACGAAAGAGGATGTTATCAACGCATTAAAATTGATAACCAATCCTCAAAATCAAAAAGATATAGTAACCTCCGGCCTTGTAGAAGATGTTGAGGTAAAACAAGATGGAATAAGTGTGCATTTGAAAATCACTCATGCCACCAAACCCCTTTTGAGTTCGCTCAAAAAAGCCGTTCATCAGGTAATCGAGGCAGACATAAGTGCGGAAATTCCCGTTGAAATTTTCATTAGCGAAGTCGAAATTCCTCATTCTCAAGAAGAAAAGGATATTCCTCTGTCAAAAGTTAAAAATATAATAGCCGTAGCCTCAGGCAAAGGCGGCGTAGGAAAATCAACAATAACGGCAAATCTTGCAATAGGTCTTGCGAAATTAGGTTTTTCGGTAGGATTGATAGATGCTGATGTTTTCGGACCGTCAATGCCGAAAATGTTTGGCCTTGAGGATTATCAGCCGCTTTCCAAAAAGGTAGGCGACAAAGATTTGATAATTCCCGCTGAAAAATACGGTGTAAAAGTTCTTTCAATGGGATTTTTCATTGACCCTGAAAACCCTGCAATTTGGAGAGGACCTATGGCTTCAAACTTTTTGAACCAGATAATCAACGACGGAGATTGGGGAGAATTGGATTATTTACTTTTCGACCTTCCTCCCGGCACGAGCGACATACATCTGACCGTTGTTCAGACCTTGAAATTAAAAGGAGCGATAATCGTTTCAACACCGCAGCAAGTAGCGATAGCCGATGTTGTAAAAGGTATTAATATGTTTAGAAACGATAAGATTGACGTTCCTATTTTGGGAATTGTTGAAAATATGGCATGGTTTACGCCCAAAGAATTGCCGCAAAACAAGTATTACATTTTCGGCAAAGAAGGCAACAAGAAAGTAGCCGAGAAATACGGTCTTGACCTTTTGGCGCAAATTCCTTTAGTTCAGTCCGTATGCGAGAACGGGGACAACGGTACGCCCTCGGTTTTGGACGATAACTCTATGACTTCAAAATACTTCATGGATTTAGCTCAAAAGATTAAAGATAAAACCAATTAAAAATTTTTTCATGCGGGGTGTAATAAAATTATTACCACTCCGCATCTTTTAAAAATCTTTTCAACAGAAAAGCGCAGAAATAGGGGAAAGTATAAATATTGTTTTCAAAACCGATATTGGCGCGACAAAGTTTTATACCGTATTTAATATCAGCATAACGCTCATTTTTAATAAGTTCGCTCAAAGAGCGCGAACGGTTGTTTGAGGCTTTGACCTCAACGGGGACAAGAGATTTTTTTGTACGCAAGAAAAAATCCTCTTCCAATGTAGAATCTTCACGTTTGTAATAAAACAAATTATAACCCGATTTAGAAAGAGCCTCACCCACAAAATTTTCGTAAAGCGCACCTTTGTAAACTCCGAGGTTTTTATTAGAGCGCAAATCCTCTTGAGCCTCCTCGTCTAAGCAAGCCACCAGCAATCCCGTATCTTTGAAATAGATTTTATATTTTGTATCATCATAATTACCGTTTAATGGGAGTTCGGGGAAATTCAGACAGCGGCAAATATTAATAATTCCTGCATCATTAAGCCATTCCACACAGCCGAAATAATCCTTAAAACGGGCACCCGTTGCCACTTTAGAAATCTGAAACTTTTTGTTCTCTTTAGCTAATTGAACGGGGATATGATTGAAAACGTTTAAAACTCTTGTTTGGTCAAGCCCCGTAACATATTTTCTGAAATCCTCTTTATAATCCTCAATCAAAGCCCTTTGTTTCATTAAAGAGCCTTCAAAAGTTCCTTTTTCGATATAACTGCTTACGATAGCGGGCATACCGCCCAAAATACAATAATCCAAAAACACGGAATTAAAAATTTTTAATTCCGATTCGCTGAAAGGTTTCAGTGTTATAAGGTTTTGTAAGAGTTCGTCCGCTATGCTTTCGGGATAACCTTTTGCCCAAAGGAATTCCTCAAAATCAATTGATTGCATTAGAAAATCAATTTTGTTTCCTACGCTGTTGCTTTCTATTTTTTGATAATTGATACCGAGCATTGAGCCTGAGCAAATTACATCAAATCTGCCGTCGGCGTTAAAAAACTTCAGCGACGAGGCAATTTGCGGAAAATCTTGAAGTTCATCGAAAAAAATCAAAGTTTTGTTTTCAATAAATTTTTTATGCGGGTCAATTCTTGAAATGTTTTTTATAATAGATGCCACATCATAACCGTCCTCTATGATTGAGCGGTATTTGATTTCGAGGGCGAAATTTATTTCGATGAAATTTTCATAATTTTCCTTTGCGAATTTACGCACGGATTCGGTTTTACCTATTTGACGTGCGCCTTTTATAATCAGCGGCATTTTATCACCGCTATTTTTCCAATTTTTTAAATATATGTCGATTTTTCGTTTTAAATACATTGTGCTTATTTTTAGGGGTTTAACAAAAAAATGAGGATATTTCAGGTATTTTTTTACACTTTTTAGAGCCTAAAAACGTTGCAATATTACAAAAAAATGAGGATAAAAAGAAAAAAATATTTTTCGTTTTTCAAAAAAAATAGTTTAAATTCGCACCGAATATATAATGAAGAAAAAATAATAGAAATGACAAAATACCGTTTACCGGCTGAGTTTGAAAAACATCAGGCCATTTTGATAATGTTTCCATATAGCGACAAGGAAGATTTTTCACCGAAACTTACCGCTGTTCAATATGAATTTGTTGAATTTATAAAACGCATATCCTTTTCAGAGACTTGCGTAGTAATTGTAAAAGATGCAAAACATGCGCATATTGTTTATCATCTTTTGCTTGATGCTTGTGCTCAGACGGCAAATATTAAATATATTGAATATCAGGCATACAGAGTTTGGATGAGGGACAGCGGTCCTATTCCTGTTTATGAAAACGAAACGGGCAAGATAGTATATTTGAACTTTAATTTCAACGCATGGGCAAATTATCACGCATATCCCAAAGATGACAAAGTACCGGAGGTTGTAGCTGAGTTTATGGAAAGGGAAACAGTGATGCCTGTTTATAACGGTAAACGAGTAACCTTAGAAGGCGGAGCAATTGACGTAAACGGTTCAGGAACGTTGCTTTGTACAGAAGAATGTTTGATGGACAAAAACGTACAAGTAAGAAACGAAGGTTTTTCAAAACAGGATTATGAAAATGTTTTCAACGAGTATTTCGGCATAACAAACGTTATTTGGCTCGGCTGCGGCATTGCGGGCGACGACACACACGGACACGTTGATGATTTTTGCCGTTTTGTAAACCGTGATACAGTAATAATCTGCGACGAAGAAAACAAGAACGACATCAACTATTTTGCACTTCAGGAGAATATCAGCCGCTTAAAAGATGCCAAACTCGAAGACGGCAAACCTCTGAATATTGTTAAAATACCGATGCCAGAACCTGTCTATTATCGCGGCAACCGTCTGCCTGCAAGTTATGCAAACTTTTTGATAACGGAAAAATCGGTGTTAGTTCCTATTTATCAGGACATCAACGATGCCAAAGCCTTGAATATACTTTCATCTGTTTTCCCAACGCATAATGTTATAGGCGTTTCGGCAGTAAATATTGTTTGGGGCAGAGGCGGTCTGCACTGCTTAACACACGAGTTGTACTAATTGAAAGAGATTTCAACAGTACTTTTAGTGTTGTCGCCCGTAGTTTTTTGAACCCGTATTTTAGCTGGAATACGTTCTTGAAGTTCTTTTACGTGCGATATTATACCGACTTGCCGTCCTTGATTTTTGAGTTTTTCCAACATGGTGATAACATGGTTTAAGGAATTTTCGTCAAGAGTTCCGAAACCTTCGTCAATAAAAAGTATTTGAGATTGAATACCATTTTGCATCATGTCGGAAAGACCGAGGGCAAGGCAAAGCGAAACCATAAAACTTTCTCCGCCGGAGAGTGTTGAAGCCGGACGCTCCACTCCCATTTCAAGATCGTGTACTATAATAGCAAGCGAATCGTTTTGACAAGTCAAAACATATTTATCAGTCAGTTTGTTAAGATTGTAATTAGCGTTTTTCAAAAGTATTTGCAGAGTATAGTTTTGTGCATAAACTCTGAGTTTTTTGCCGTCGAAAGATCCAAAAGCCTGATTTAAGACAGACCAATCCTCCAAAAACTTATTAAGTTCTTCTTTTTCGCTTAGGATTTGTTGATATTTTTTACGGGAAATTTTATCAGTTTCAATTTTTACGGCAATTTTGGAAAGCTGATTAAAAAACTCCTCATCTTGTTTTTTGAGTGTTTCATAGTTATTTTCTAACCGTGTTAAATCTTCTTCAGTAGAAAAAGGTTTCTTTAAATGGTTTTCCAGATTTTCACGGGCATCGCTCACGGATTGAACAGCCGTTAAAACAGAATTATCAATTTCAGAAAGTTTTTGAGATAGTCTTTCTCGGTATTCCAAAGAATATTCCAAAAGTTTCAAAGCCGATTCCAAAGTAAGATTCCAATCAGGATTTTCGGCATTTGTCTTTTGAATCAAGAGGTTGAACTCCTCATTCAAAGCATTTTCCTTGTCAGACAATTCTTTTTGATAAGAAGACAAGTTTTTTTGTTTGACTTCCAATTCAGTAATTTTTTGCGGCAAAATAGAATAATCCACATCAAGAGTTTTTTGAGAAGATATTTCAACGTCTTTGAAACTGTTGCGCAAAAGTTCAATCTTTTCTGACTGAGAGAAAATTCTTGAATAATCTGCCAAAAGAGGTTTCTTTTCTTCGATACTATTTTCTAAACTTTTAAAAATCTTATAACTGTCATCAACCTTTTGTTTGAAATCAGAAGAATTTTCCTCAATTAAAGCCATGCTTTTTTCTTTCGGGAAATAGACATTCAGTTTGTTTAAAATATCCTGACGCTCAAGAAGAAGGTTTTGTTTAAAATTCAAAAACTCGTTTAATGAATTTTTTAAGACGGAAATAGAATTTTCCAATTGTTGTTTTTGATTTTTAAGATTTTCAACCTTTTGATTTGCTTTTTCAAAGTTTTCTCTTGCGGTTTTTTCTTTCAAAGAAAGCGAATCAAAATGTCTTCTTATGGTCGTGATTTGAAGTTTACGCTCCTCAAAAACGCTTTTAAAAGCGGGAATTTTTTCTTTTAACTCTTCAGGAGAATTGAGTTGCAAGTTTTCCGATTTACTAAAAAAATCAACGGCTTTTTTCAGTCGAAGATTTAGAGCTAAGATTTTCTCCTTGTAAGGTTCGACCTCAGGTTCGAGTTTTTTGATAGAAAGTTCCAAAGAGGAGTTTTCAGCGTTTTTGGCAGCAATTTTATTTTCTGAATTTATCAATTCTCTTTCCTTTTCATCACGGCGGTTTTTGATGTCATTGAGTTGAGTTTGAATAATTTCGTCGGTGTAAGAGGCAAAAGGATGCTCCGTACTGCCACAAACGGGACATTTCTGCCCTGCTTTCAGAGTTTTGCGCAATTGCTCGACGTTTTTGTTAGCCATCAACTGCTGTGCCTCAAAAAGTGATTTTAAGGTTTCAAATTCGATTTTCGTTTTATCACGAAGAGAATAAAAACCTTTCAGAATATCCTTGTTTTTTTCGATAACGAGCTTATTTTCTTTGAGTTGCGTTTCGATATTTTTCAGATTCTGAAAATTGTTTTCATAATCGTTGAAAATCTTTTCCGCAGCCAAAACGTATTTGATTTTCTCGTCCAATTTGATTTCCTCATCAGTAATTTCTTTTAAATTGACTTTAGAAATCTCTGAAGTTATTTTATCCAAATTTTCTTTCAAATTTGCTTTTTCTTTTTCTAACAAGGAAAAATCAGACGAGAGTTTTTCTAATTCTTTTTCAGAACTTAGAATTTTGTTTTCGGTTTGAGAAATTTTTGAGAGTTCGTTGTTAATTTTCAGATTAACACCGCTAAAATTATCAAAAAGCGAGTCCACGGCTTGGATATTATCATAAAGAGTTTTGTTTTTTGAATACTCCGAATATTTGATTTCCAAAGCGTTAAGAGTATTTTCCAAAGCGTTTTTCTCTCCCTTCAACGAATTATAAGCGCTAAAACACTTTACAAACTGCGATTGAAGTTCTTGAAATTCGTTTTCAAAAAGTTTTTTTTCGTTTTTTACCTCAGACAATTTGTTTTTTAGGGGTAAAAAATCCCGCGACGAAACCTCCAATTGTTTTTCCAAAAGCCGCTCCGAAGAAGATTGTTTTTGAACGGTTTCCGCTTTTTCTTTTTCTAAAGTTTTTTGCTTTAATGTTTTATCAAGTTCGATAAAAGTTTTTTTCCAATTAATCTTGTTTTGAACAGTTTGGATTTGATTTTTAAGCTTTTCTGACAAAGAAACACAATTCTTTTTTTCGTCAGAGAGTTTTAAAATTTCATCATCCGAAAGCAGTTGAATTTCTTTCAAAGAGTTATCCTTAAATTCGATTTCGGTTTTGCAGTTTTTGTATTTTTCATAAATTTTAAGGGAAATTTTCTCGTAAATATCCGTATCTGTCAGCATTTGAAGAATTTCTGACTTTTTGTCAGCTGCGGCAAAAAGAAATTTTGAAAACTGATTTTGAGCGAGCATAACGCAACGTATGAAACGGTCAAAATTCAGCCCGGTAAGTTTTTCAATTTCCGAAGAAAACTCTTTTTGCTTATCTGTTATAACCTCTTCTTGAGAGGATTTTATAACGTAAAGCGTATTTTTAGCTGGTTGAAGCGTACCTGAAAACTTCTGACCGGCTCTATGGACTTCCCATTCGGCTTTATAAATTTTTCCCTGAGCCTCAAAAACAGTTGCCGCCAAAGCCTTTGAAGTACCGTGCCGCATAATATGCCTAGAGTCAGAAGTCTTGTTAATCGTGGAATTTTCCAAGTAAATAGTCTCTTGCGTGGTGCTGTCAAACCTCGGAGTAAGACCGTAAAGCGAAAGACAAACGGCGTCGGTTATCGTACTTTTGCCCGCGCCCGTATCGCCACAAATCAAAAACAGCGGTGAATTTTTCAAAGGTTCGCTGCTAAAATCAATTTCGGCATTCTCTATCGTTGCAAGATTTTGTATTATGATTTTAAGAATTTTCATCGCTTCAAGTGTTTTTTAGTTGATTTCTTCAATAATCTGCGCTAACATTTCAGCATATTTGTCCGGCATTTCTGTTTTTTGTTTGGACAAAAAAATCTCTTTCATGATTTTTAGCGGATCGGCATTTTTGAACTCCTCAGCACTAAAAGTACGTATCTGGTTTTGAGAGTTTTCACCGTTTTGATAATTATTTTTAAAAGTACAGAATTTTGCTTTTTTGTCTTTTAAAATTTCAATTAAAACGGCTTTGTTGTCAGGATTAACAAATTCATAAAGCAAATTAACCTCCAAATACATTTCCTTGTCATCGGGCAAATCAAGTAGAGCTTTTTTTACTCCGGCAAGATTTTGAGGCGTCTCAGGAACAGTTAAAAGCGGAATCAAAGGCGGAAGACTTTCCAATCGGATTTCGCTGATTTCCTTTCCCGAAAATTCCACAACCGTCAATGAATGTTTGTAATCCTTTTCGGCGAAAGAAAACGGTATAGGCGAACCCGAATATCTTATATATTTTTTCCCGTCAACGGGTTGAGGTTTGTGAATATGTCCTAATGCAAGATACGAAATACCTTGAGGAAATTCGTCGGAATCTATACTGTCAAGACCGCCCGTCTGTCCGCCCGAAGATGTTGAATAAACGGCATTAGAGGTCGTAAGATGACCAGTTGCAATTATAGGTACGTCCTTTCCTTGTGCTCTTATTAACGCCCTTTCTACAACCTGAGAATAAATTTTGCCGACAGTCATATCACCCGAAAAATCGCCCCGCCTTAAAAAAGGAACAGCACAAACCACGGCTTTGAGTTCTCCCCCATTGTCTAAAACCTCCAAAACCATAGAATCAAAATCTATGCTGCCATCCTCTAATCTTGGCACACAGCCTACAACACGGACTTTAAAACTTTTCAGAATCTCTTTCGGCGCATTCAGATACGAGGGCAAATCATGATTACCGCCTGTTATAATTATCTCTAAATCAGGAAATTCGTTATGCAAATCATTAATAAGTCCATAATAAGTTCCGGCAACAAAATTTCCCGGTGAAGCCGTATCAAAGACATCACCGGAGACTATTAAAATATCAATATCATTTTCCCGTAAAGATATTTTCAACTTCGAGAAAAAATCTTCAAATTCCCTTTGCCGCCCGTAGTTATAAAGGTCTTTACCCAAATGCCAATCGGCTGTGTGCAACAAATTTACTTGCATTTTATAACTTCAATTTTTTCGTTTAACGGATTGTCGATTTTCAAATCCGTGATTTTCCCATTTTCCCAAGAACATTCCACTGAAATTTCTCCGCGAGCTTTAAGTCCTTTAAAATGACCGCTTTCCCAAACATCAGGAATTGCAGGAAGAATTTTTATAATTCTTGTTCCGTCCGCTTTTACTTCATGGCTTTGCAACAACATTTCCATCAAACCCGCACTGCCGCCAAAATTACCGTCAATCTGAAAAGGCGGATGCGAACAGAACATATTTTTGAAAGTTCCCGCTCCTGAACCCGAATAATTAACGGTATTGCCCCATTCATCCGGCGCACATTTCGTTGTTATGACCGGGTTCATAAGATTTTTGAAAAGTTTGTAAGCATGGTTTCCATCTCCTAAACGTGCCCAAAAATTGATTTTCCAAGCTCTTGACCATCCCGTTCCTTCATCACCGCGGCGGTTAAGCGTCTGTTTTGCTGCCTGATAAAGTTCGGGCGTATTAATCGTAGTTCCCGGATAAAGTCCGAAAAGATGACTTACATGACGGTGATGAATTTCAGTTTCCTGATAATCCTCAAGCCATTCCTGAAGATAACCATTGGGTGAAATTTTCATCTTAGGAAGTCTTGAGGCTGTCTCTTTCAAAAGTGCTGAATAATCAGCATCGGTTTTAAGAATTTCCGAGGCCTGCTCCACAGCTGAAAAAATCTCCAAACAAATCTGCGTGTCCATCGTCGGACCCAAACAAACACAACATCTCTGACCGTCTTTCAAAAATGCGTTTTCGGGCGAGGTACTCGGACCTGTTACCAAACAGCCGTTATATTCAATTAAATTCTCTCTTAAAAACTCCGCCGCACCCTTCAAAATAGGATAAACACGTTTTAAATAGTTTTCGTCCTTTGTAAAAAGATAATGTTCCCAAAGTTGAAGCGCAAGCCATGCACCTCCTGTAAAAGTTGCTCCCCAAGACGGGTCTTCGCTCGGCGCAGTAAAACGCCACGCATTAGCCAAAACGTGTCCTGCCCAACCATTTGTACCGTAAAAATCCCGTGAAGTTTTTTCACCGGATTCAACAAGCGATTCCACATATTTTGTTATCGGCTCCGAAAGGTCAGAAAGATTGCCCGGCTCCATAGGCCAATGATTCATCTGAACATTGATATTCAAATGATAATCACCGTTCCAAGCCGTATGAATAGCGTCAGCCCAAATGCCCTGAAGATTAGGCGGCAAAACAGAATTAACACTTGAAGAAATCAAAAGATAACGTCCGAACTGAAGATACAAAGCCGCAGAATCAACAGCCTTAATTTTACCGTTAATATCGGTTTTGCCCATTTCAACAGAAACTCTGTCGAAATATTTTTTGTATTGCGTTAGATGATTTTCTTTTAAAATTGAATAATCTTTAGGTGAAACGTTTATTATAGATTCCACATTGTTACGAATTGTTGCAAAATCGTTATGCACCTCGCCCTTAAAGACTTTTTCGTAATCCGTACCGGCACTTATTAAAATAATTGCTTGATTTTCCGTCTGTTTGATAACTTTTGCAACGGCAATAAATTTTACGCCTTCTTTTTGTTCGTCACCGCTATCAAGCATACCTTTCATAACCGAAGCAGAATCGTTTTTGATAAATTCCACACGCTCGTCCCTTAAAAAATCAAACGAAAATTTCAAAGGTGCGTTTTCGGTTTCAAGTTTTATAACAATGACATTCTGCGGAATCGAAACAAAATATTCACGTCTGAATTTTGCTTTTTTACCGTTATAATTGAATGAAAAAGAAGTATTTGCGACAGCATCGTTCAAATTAAGAAAACGTTTATAATCAGAAAACGAAGTATCGGAAAACATTTCAGAACAGTCGATTTGAAATTTTCCGAGCGTTTGATAACAACCGTATTTCGGATTTGTACTTCCGCCGTCAAGACACGTAAAATGCTCTTTCATAAGTTTTTCAGCAGCTATATTGTCGCCCTCAATAAGTTTTTTTCGGATTTTGGGCAACCAGTCTTTCGCTTTAGGATTCGAGACGTCCCACTCAGAGCCAGACCACATCGTTTCTTCATTCAAAACGAGAGTTTCTTTTGTGATTCCTCCGTCGGGCATTGCGCCGAGTCTGCCGTTTCCAAGCGGCAAGGTTTCTTCCCACATCTTGGCAGGAGAAGAAAAATTAATAGTTAAAGCATCTATCTCTTTTTGAAAGCTGTTTTGACAAGCACAAAACATTGTGAAAATAGGAACTATAATTTTTAAAAGTTTTGTCATCTTTTTTTCGTTTGGGTTTATGCTGCAAATTTACATATTTTTTTTATTTTTTTTGCTAAAGATTTTTTCTTACCTTTACCGAAATTAAAAATAAGAAAATATTATGAAAAAAACAACCATAATCATATTACTTATAATAGTTGCAACCATTACAAAAGCGCAAAACTATTATTTAGCGGGAGATTCTTGCTTTCAAGCAGGCGATTATCAAAAATCAATTATGTATTTTGAGAAATTTCTTGCTCAATTAGAAACTCAAAACCAAGGACGAAGTTTTGATTACGCCAAAATTCTTGTCTTAGAAAGCGATTCGTATCTCGCATTATCGGATTTAGAAAATTCGCTAAAAGTCTGTCTTAAAGCCGATTCCATTATGAGAGAATGTAAACAGGAAAAATCCGATTTCGCTTTTAAATGTTATATGAATTTAGCCGAGGCATACGGTAAAAAATCCGACAACGAAAATGTCATAAAATATTTTTTAATGTCACTTCCTTTAATAGAAAATGTTGCCGGAAAAGACTCTCAAGCCGAGGCTCAAATCACTCAAAACCTCGGTTATCTATATTACAACAAAGAAAATTATCCCAAAGCTTTTGAATATTTAACCCAAGCAAGCAGACTTTTAGAAAAACTTTACGGTGAAAACTCCGAAGAATATATTCAATGCGTTTATGACATTTCACAAGTCTGCTACGGGAACTCCGACATAAAAAAAACAATGGAGTACACCGAAAAATATGTTTTACTCGCCAAAAACAACAACCAAGAAGACTCTCCCAAATACGTTCAGGCATTAAGAAATCTCGGTGTAGGATATTTCAACGAAGCCAATTATCAAAAATCGCTTGAATATTTAGTTTTAGCGACCCAAGAATATCAAAAAACATACGGCTCTTACAACGACGATTATGCAAAATGCGTTTTTGACATTGCTCAAATATATTTCAAAATCGGTGATTTGAACACCGCAACGGAATATTTTAAGCAATACCGTTATCAATGCGGAATGATTTACGGCGAAAACTCTTTAGAAACGGCAACCGCTGACGCTTATTTGTCATCGGTATATTGTTCACTCACAGATTTTAGCAACGCCATAGAACACGGCAAAAAGGCAGAAAACTATTTTGAAAATAACGGCAAAAAAAATTCAGAATATTATTATCTGTCCGTTTCATCGCTTTCGTCAGCATATTCTCAACTGAAAATGGATAAAGAGGCTTTTGAATACGACAACAAGATGATGAAATTCTTTGACAATAATTCCAACACCGCAACGCCTCAATATGCGGCTCATCTTAAAAGCCTCGGAATAAAATACGCTAATGTTGCAAACTTTGAAAAATCTTTGGAATGTCTAAAACAAGCTTCAGAAATTTATCTCGGACTTTACGGACAAACCGATGAAAAATATATCAACACGCTTTTGGACATCTCACACACGTATCTCTTATCAGACGACCTGCAAAATGCAAAATCCTCAGTTATAAAAGCGTACAAATATTCCAAAACAGTTGATTCGTTGAATTATGTTTCAGCCAACGTTTTGACCGAATTAGCGGAAATATGTCTAAGGCTTAAAAATTACAACGAGGTTATAAATTACAGCGAAAAAGCACTTCCGATTTTGGAGACCACAACAGGAAAAAATACCGTTAAATATGCCCGTACACTTATCACGGAGGGCAACGCATTAAAAAATCTCAGCGAAACCGACAAAGCTTTGGATTATTATAACCAAGCCTACACCTATGCCCTAAACACAAACTGCGGCAAACTCTTTTTGGCTAACATTAAAAACGAAATAGCATCGGTTTATTATCAGAAACTCGATTTTGAAAATGCGTTCAGATATTTTTACGATGCGTATACGGTTTATACAGGGGAGCTGAAAAGTAAATTTTCGTTTATGACAATAAAGGAAAAAGAAAAATATTGGGATTTTTACAGCATCGTTTTTGACAATCTTTTAACGATAGCATTAGCAATACAAAACGAAAATGCTATAAAAGAAAGTTACAATTCGCTTTTGATTTCCAAAGGTCTTCTTTTGTCCTCGGAGTTGCAATTAACGGACATAATTTTGAACTCCGGAGACTCTAAACTAAAAAATATGTTTGCAAAACTTAAAGATTTGCGTCAAAAACTCTCCTCAACCGACATTACAAACAACAAAAGATACTCAGACTCGCTTATCAATCTTGCGCAAGATTATGAAACACAAATCGTTAAAGCCTCAAAACAATACGGCGACATTATCAATTACATAAAAGTTGATTATCAGCAGGTAAAAAATGCGCTTGAAGAAAACGACGTTGCAATAGAGTTTTTCTTCACCGCTAAAAATTTCGGAGCCTTGGTCTTAAAAAAAGATTTTTCAGAGCCGAAACTCGAAATTTTAACTGACGGAGATTATACCGACCCGTACAAAAACACGGAGATTTACGTTAATATTTGGAAACCGTTAGAGAAATATTTTTCGCAAGATGGCAACATTTATTTTTCACCTTCGGGAAAGCTCCACACCTTGGCTTTGGAATATGCGCCTATTGACAATAAAACCATTATTTCGGACAAATATCATATTTTCAGAATCAGTTCTACAAGAAACCTCGCGCTGAAAAAAGAACAACTTCCGATAAATTCAGCGGTACTTTACGGCGGTGTTTTTTATGACACAAAACCGGAAACCATGCAGCAAGAAAGCGAAAAATACTCTTTTGCCGATGCAACAAGAAACGTTAAAAAAAATCGTAATACAAAAATGTTTCAAGGCGGTATTAATGCCGAATATTTAAAAGGTACATTAACCGAGGTAAACGAAATAAAAAACTTTTTGGATTCCTCAAATATAAAAACCGATTTTTATATAGAATCGGCAGCCAACGAAGAGAGTTTCAAAAATCTTTCGGGCAAGGAATTAGGAATTATCCACATAGCAACCCACGGTTTTTATCTTAAAAGTGATGTGAATTCGGAGGACAACGCACTGACTTATTCAGGGCTTTTGCTTTCGGGTTGCAACAACAGCGAAATGCCCGAAGGCGTAGACGACGGCATTTTGACGGCTAAAGAAATTTCGTATTTAGATTTTAGGAAAACGGATTTGGTGGTGCTTTCGGCGTGCGAGACAGGTTTGGGAAAAGTATCCTCGGAAGGAGTTTTCGGACTTCAAAGAGGTTTCAAGAAAACGGGCGTTAATACGATTGTTATGTCGCTTTGGCCCGTCAATGACTATGCAACGCAACTTTTAATGACGAATTTTTATAAAAATCTCTCTTTGGGTATGTCAAAACACGATGCTTTTTATCGCTCACAAAAACTTTTAAGAGAAAAACCCGGCGTAACGCCTCAACATTGGGCAGCTTTTATTATGCTTGACGGAATTTAAAATAAGTTTTTTTTCATCGTAAGAATCTTTTGTTTAATTTTGCAGCAGAAAAAAACAGTGAAGGCGAAGTTTTTTTTCAACAACGATAATAACATTATATTATAAAAAAAATACAAAAGAAAAATGGCAAGATTTAAACGTTTAGACGTCCTTAACACAATGATTTCCACGGGCATAGTTCCATTGTATTACAATGCTGACGTGGAAAAAGTAAAAACTGTAGTTAAAGCCTGTTATGAAGGCGGAGCAAGAGTTTTTGAATTTACAAACCGCGGCGATTTTGCACATGAGGTTTTTGAAGAAATCAACAAATGGTGCGCTAAAGAATGTCCTGAAATGATGATGGGCGTAGGAAGCGTTGTAGAACCTGCAACGGCAGCTCTTTACATTCAACTCGGTGCTAACTTTATCGTTTCGCCCTCGCTCAATCCCGACATGGCAAAAGTCTGCAACCGCAGAAAAGTAGCTTGGCTTCCAGGCTGCGGAACACTTTCGGAGATTAATCTT
The DNA here is from genome assembly GCA_017544805.1 of Bacteroidales bacterium. Classification (GTDB taxonomy): domain Bacteria; phylum Bacteroidota; class Bacteroidia; order Bacteroidales; family UBA3824; genus UBA3824. The sequence goes on from JAFYDK010000063.1 coordinate 20,232, forward strand.
GCAGAGGAACTCGGCTGCGAAGTTGTAAAAATTTTCCCCGGAAAAGAAGTAGGCGGACCTTCATTCGTAAAAGCAATAAAAGCTCCGTGTCCATGGTCAAACATTATGCCTTCAGGCGGCGTTACTCCCGAAAGAGAAAGCCTTGAAGAATGGTTCAAAGCGGGTGTAGCTTGTGTAGGATTGGGTTCTCAACTTACAAAAGATTTTTCAACGATAACAGAAAAAGTTAAAAACGCATTACAAATAGTAAAAGAAATAAGAAATGGAAAATAATATTTTTGATATATCCGGTAAAAACGCTGTTGTTACAGGCGGAGCCGGCGTTTTAGGCGGAAGCATTGCAAAACACCTTGTAGAACAAGGCGTTAATGTTGTAGTTCTCGGCCGTCATCAGGAAAACACGATGGCAAAAGTAGAAGAACTCAAACAAATCGGAAAAGCTGATGTTATAGGAGTGGTTTCGGATGTTTTGGACACCGAAAAACTCAAAACCGCAAGAGAGGAAATCGCTTCAAAATGGGGCGGCATTGATATTTTGATTAACTGTGCGGGCGGCAACGTTCCGGGCGCAACAATTCCCGACGACAAAACCGTTTTCGATATGAAAATCGAAGATTTTGAGAAAGTTACGCAAATCAACATGAACGGAACAGTTTATCCCTCGCTTATTTTCGGTGAACTAATTGCTAAAAAAGGCGAAGGCAGCATTATCAACATCTCGTCTATGGCATCATACTCTGCAATAACGCGCGTACTCGGCTACACGGTTGCAAAACACGGCATTGACGGTTTTACACAATGGATGGCTCAGGAAATGGCAATAAAATTTTCTGAAAAAATCCGCGTAAACGCTATCGCTCCAGGATTCTTCATCGGTAATCAAAACCGTGCGCTTTTAATCAATCCTGACGGCAGCCTCACAGAACGCAGCAAAAAAGTAATTGCCCGCACGCCTATGCGCAGATTCGGCGACATCACCGAACTCAACGGCGCAGTTCAGTTCCTTTGCAGCAAGGCGGCATCCTTTATCACCGGTGCAGTAGTTCCCGTAGACGGCGGATTTTCATCGTTCTCAGGGGTATAGTTTTCCAAATTAAAAATATTATGAAAAAAATTTTATAAAAAATGAAAAAAACAGTAACATTCGGAGAAGTTATGCTCCGTCTTGCAACACCGGGTTATGAAAGATTTTTACAATCCAACGCTTTCAATGCCACATTCGGCGGCGGTGAGGCTAACGTAGCGGTATCACTTGCAAACTACGGTTTGCCGGTAAGTTTTGTAACAAGATTGCCTGAAAATGACATAGCAAACGCATGCCTTAGAGAACTCAGAGGTTTCGGTGTTGATGTCAGCGACGTAATTTTCGGCGGCGATAGAATAGGTATTTATTATCTCGAAACAGGAGCTGTAAGCCGCGCTTCAAAAGTAATTTACGACCGTGCATACTCGTCAGTTTCCCAAATTAAAACGGGAATGATCGATTGGAAAAAAGTTTTTGCCGATGCTAAATGGTTTCATTGGACAGGTATAACGCCTGCTATTTCAGAGGGTGCAGCTCAGGTTTGTTTGGAAGCATTGAAAGTAGCTAAAGAAATGGGAATAACCGTTTCATGCGACCTTAATTACCGCAAAAACCTTTGGAAATATGGCAAACGTGCCGACGAGGTAATGCCTTCATTAGTAGAATATTGCGACATAGTTTTGGGCAACGAGGAAGACGCTGAAAAAGCACTTTTAATAAAACCTGAAAACGTAGACGTAAGTTCAGGAAAGGTTAATGCCGAGGCTTATCTTTCAGTATCACAGCAGATTATGAAACGTTTCCCGAATGTTAAAAAAGTTATTACCACTCTACGCAGTTCTATTAACGCTAATCACAACAATTGGGCAGGCGTTCTTTATGACGGCAAAACGCTCTTCAAATCGCCTGAATATCAGATTACTCACATTGTAGACAGAGTAGGCGGCGGCGATTCTTTCATGGGCGGATTGATTTACGGCCTTCAAACTTTTGAAGGCGATGACCAAAAAGCATTAAATTTCGCAGTTGCAGCCTCTTGCTTAAAACACACTATTTACGGTGATTACAACCGTGTCAGCGTTTCGGAGGTTGAAAAACTTATGAACGGAGATGCAAGCGGAAGAGTTTCAAGATAACATAAAAAAAAAAATAATTTTCAACAACATAAGGGGCGGATTTCTTTTCCGCCCCTTAACTTTTTTTAAAAATTAACTGCAAATTTAACTTTCTTTTTTTGCAATCCTAAATCAATTGTTTATTTTTGCGAACAAAAAGTATAACCCTAAATTCTTAACTAAAAATGACGGATTTTCTGATAAATTTATTCAGAGACTTATCTCAATACTTGATAGATACTTTTACTATCAGTTGGGGTATGAGTTTTGACGGTGCTGAAATTCTAAAAAATACTATAAACTTAGTACTCATACTTTGTATAAGTGCCATAAGTTGGATAATCGCAAAATTAATAATTATAGAAACGGTTCATCAAATCGTTCTCAAAACAGAAAACAAATATGATGACGAATTAGTCAGATTCAAAGTCGTAGAGCCGTTAAGTCAAATTATACCGGCAGTTTACATTTTTTATCTCATTCAGTTTGCTATTTCTGATCAGGTTTGGGTAGAGAGAATACGCTCGTGGTGCTACACTTGGAATGTATTTTCGGCTATGCTGATTCTTATGCGTGCAATAGACTGCATACAGTCCATTATCAACCAGATTTTGGAGGAACAACACCGTAAGTTTTCAACGCAAGGTTACAAACAAGTTGCAAAAATAATCGTCGGAATTATCGGTGGTCTTATGATGATTGCAATTTTAACGGGTCAGGATTTGTTGAAAATTATCGGCGGTTTGGGTGCAATGTCAGCCGTTTTGATGTTGGTTTTCAAGGATTCGCTTTCGGGTTTTGTGGCCTCGGTGCAGCTCTCGTCGCTGAACATGGTAAAAATGAACGACTGGATTAGAATCGCAAGCCGTAATATTGACGGAAATGTCGTTGATATTACTCTTAACACCGTTAAAATCAGAAATTTTGACAACTCAGTTTCTACCGTTCCGACGGCTGCGCTTATGAACGAAAGTTTTATCAATTTCTCTAATATGCAAGAGATGAAAGCCCGCAGAATTATGCGCACCATTATGATTGATGCCGACAGCATTAAAATCGCTGACAAGGAATTGATAGACAAACTTTACGAAGAATTCAAAGAGCTTCCTAAATGGTGCGATTATATCAAAACCAGAGTAGAAGAATCAAAAAATCCTTCTGACAACATAAAAGATTTCAACAAAAGAAAACTCACGAATATTGAACTTTTCAGAAAATACATTGAGTTTTATATCCGTGCTAATTTTCAGGAATTCGTTAAATACAAACCTATTACAGAATCGGACGAATACGGCAATATAAAACAAGTTTATTACGTTGATAAAGAAGAATTTGCAAAAATTCACGGACTTGCCGCCGTTTCGGAATATTTGGAAGAAAAAGACGGCAAATGGATTATAAAAGATTTCAGCGGATTCATCAGGAAAAATTCCGACCTCAACCAGAGCAGAAATTATTCCAAAATGGACGAAAACAAGAAAAAAGACTTTCTTGACAAAATTTTCTTGGAAGAAGATGTCAAAGATGCTGGAACATATTATCCGTTCCGTTACAAAAGAAAAGATATGTTCATCAACAACGAAATCAAAGACTGGATTTATCCTAACCGCTTTATGAAAAAAGAAGGCACTTTTGTTGAAAACGGTCATTTGATGGTTCGTCAAATGCAACAGACTGCAACAGGTGTTCCTTTGGAAGTTTATGCGTTTACAAAAATTACCGAATGGGCAAGTTTTGAAATAATTCAGTCTGAATTTTTTGAACACTTATTTTCTATTATAAAAGAATTCAACTTAAGAACGTTTCAATTTTCGCAAACGGATGCTTTAGCTCAAAAACAACTTATGTAGTGTTATCGTACAAGGAAAAAAATGTCGTTTTTAAAGAAATTTATATTCCCCTTTATGGGAGTATTGTGCTGTGTGCTTTCGTTGTGTGTAGGTTGCGAAGATGACGAGGACAAGACCGACAATGCGGTTTTAAGAGCCGTGCCGACCGATGCCGGTGTTATCATCAGAACCCAAAACATAACGGCTATTGCAGATATTCTCAGCAAAGACAACATAATGTGGAGAGAGTTGAGTAAACTCAAAATGATGAAGCAAGCTGACGGAATAATCCGCACAGCTGATAGTGTATTTATGCAATCACCGGAGTTAAGAGCACTTTTAAGAGACAAACAATCCGCATTATCGTTTCATAAAATAGGAAAAGATAAAGTTTACGCTTTGGCTGCGGTAGAAATCAGCAAAGTGGAGGCTGGAAAAATTGCCGGCATTATCGCTAAAACCGCAAAAACATACAATTTGGAATGTAAACGCACTCCTTACGACAAATCTGAAATTTTTATCGTCAGCGACAACAGCGGAATAGGAAAACTATTTTTCTCGTATCACAACGGGATTATGATGTTCTCCTCCTCAAAGTTGATGGCAGAAACCGCTATCAGAAATACCAAAACAAATGCTAACGGCATAGGCAAAAACCCAATTTTGAAAAAACTTCTCAAAACAGCGGGCAAAAACGTCAATGCCTTTATGATTATAAATTATAGTAATCTCTGCGATATGTTAAAACCCGAACTCAATTCCAAAAAATTTTCGGGCAGTATGGCAAATTTTGCACAATGGTCGGTTTTGGATATTTCCGTTGACAAAAAAAATGCAATCGGTTCGGGTTATACTTGCGGCAAAGGCGACTGCGAAAATTTTATCGGAATTTTTTCGGGTCAAAAACCTTTAGGAAACAATTTCATTAAAACTCTGCCCTCCAAAACAACTCATTTTGTTTCTATCGGAATTTCGGATATGTCAGCTTTCAAAAACGATTTTTCTGATTATCTGAAATCAAAAGATGCTTTTTCTTCGCTTCAAAAAAGCAACGAAAACATAAGGGAAACTTTCGGTGTAAACATTTATGAAAATATCTACACAATGTTTTCCGGCAGAATTACTGAATTTACCTGCGATTATTCCTTTGCATCAAGAGGTTATGACAATTACATCATGATAGAAACCGACGATGCTTCAAAAGCGGAAAACTTTTTGAGAAAAATTTCGCTCAAATATCAGAAAAATACCAATACGCCGGACGAAAAAATCATTTTTGAGGTTCCATCAATTTCGGGCAAAAAAATCAAAGCGTATTTTTTTCCCGTCAAAAAACTTTTACCGATGTATTTCGGAAACGTTTTTTCAGGCGAGTATTGCTATTTTGCAGCGTTAAAAAACGAAATAATATTTTTTCAATCAGTCAGCAGCTTAAAAGAATACATCGATGCTATCGACAACGGAAAAACCCTTGCCGATAATTCCAATTACAACTCGTTTTCGGAATTGGTTTATTCTCAAAGCAATATATTCTGTTATTTAGATCCCGCTTATTCACCGGATTTAGTATTGTCGTATCTCAACAAAGAAAACTCCGAAGCGTACAAAAAAGAAAAAAACAATTTAAAAAATTTCCGCGGACTTGCCGTTCAATACGTCAACAACGACAACGGAATGTTTTACACGAATATTCCTTTGATGTATTCGCAAATCATTGAAGCAGAAAGGTCTGTTTCATGGTTAGCCCATGTAGATACGGTTGTAAGAAGCAAACCGCAATTAGTGAAAAATCACATAACGGGCGAAAAAGAAATTTTTGTTCAGGACGAAACCGGCAAAATTTATCTTTTCACCAAAAACGGTGAACGCCTTTGGAAAAAACAACTTCCCGAACCGATTTCCGGTGAGGTAACGCAAATTGATTATTTTCAAAACGGAAAACTTCAATACCTTTTTGCAACAGGCGGATTTTTGCATTTAATAGACCGCAACGGCAATTACGTTGAAAATTTCCCAGTTGCTTTGCCTTCAAGACTTTCAGCAGACATTTCGGTTTTCGATTATGAAAACAACGGAAATTACAGAATTTTTGCACCGTGCTCCGACAAAAGGCTTTACGTCTACACCAAAGAAGGCAAACAGTTAGAAACATGGAATCCGTTTGTAACAAAGGAAAGTATTATAACTCCCGTACAATATTTTAATATCAACACCACGGAGTACTTAATTTTTTCCGATAATCTAAAAACGTATATTCTTAACCGCAGAGGCGAGCCGAGAATTTACGTTACTAACAATTTCCCGAAAGCCAGAAATTCAAGATTTTTCGTTGAAGCACCCGGCGGAATAGAAAATTCGAGATTCGTTACCACAAATTCGTCAGGCGGAGTAGAATACATCCGTCTTGACGGTAGTTGTAAACAGCTGAATATCAAGCATTATTCGGCTAATCATCATTTTGTCTGCGCTGATATTAATTCGGACGGCGAAAACGAGTATATTTTTTCGGACGAAAACATTTTGGAGGTTTTCACCTCTAATGGCAAACTGCTTTTCAATTATTTTTTTGATACGCCCGTAACCACAAAACCTCTGATTTTCAACTTTGCGGACGGCAAAAAAATAGGCGTTGCCTGTGCCGAAGAAAACAAACTCTATCTCTTTGATTCTAAAGGAAATATCTGCAACGGTTTTCCGATAAACGGCTCAACTGAATTCAGCATTACAAGCCTTAACAACCAAGGTAAATACAATGTCCTGACAGGTAGTCAGGAAAATTATTTATACAATTTTTTTATACGGTAAGTTGCGCCACTTAAAAATAATTCATATATTTGCAGCACAGAACAGCACAGATATATGACGGTAGATTTTTTTAAAAACATAATCAATTCAGGTTCTCAGGAACTTAAATACAAACAGATAATTGAAGCGGTAACGCAAGCCGTTCAAGACGGCAGTTTGGCTCAAGGCGAAATTTTACCATCGGTAAACGAGATGAGTAAAGGTTGCGTTTTGAGCCGTGATACAGTTTATAAGGCATATTCATACCTGAAGAAACACGGACTTATAGAAAGTGTCCCAAACAGAGGGTATTTTGTTAGCAAACCCGAATGTAAGGTTTTTATGCTTTTGGATACTTTCAAAGCCTACAAAGAGGTTTTGTATCATAGTTTTAGGAAGTCGTTAAGTTCTGATATTCCGATAGATATACGTTTTCATCACTATAACGTAAACGTTTTTGAAAATTCCGTCAAAGAGTCGCTCGGGCATTACAGCAAATATGTCATAATGAATTTTGACAATCCGAAAATCGAAAAAATAATAAGCCGTATTCCCAAAGAAAAACTACTTTTAATAGACTGGAATATTCATTCGAGAGCGGGAGTGAGCAGAATTTGGCAAGATTTCGGACAAGGCGTTTATGATGCCCTGGCCGAGAATATTTCGCGCGTAAAAAAATACAACAAATTCGTTTTGCTTTATCCGGAATTTACCGATCACCCAAAAGAAACAATTGAATATTTCAGAAAATTCTGCGCCGATTATGAAATTAATAGTCAAATACTTTTCTCATTGCAACAATTTGACATCAAAGCCGGTGAATTGTATCTTTTGGTAAGCGACAGAACATTAGCATTTTTCTTGGAACAATGTCAGGAAAAAGGACTTACTCCCGGAAAGAATGTCGGCGTGATTTCTTACAACGAAACACCTATGAAAAAATACGTCAGCGGCGGCATAACTGTTTTAAGCACTGATTTTCAGATGATGGGACAAAGGGCGGCAGAGTTCGTATTAGGTCATAATACAGAAATAACCGACATTAAAATTCCCACAAAAATTTTATTGAGAAATTCTTTGTAATTTTTTCCCCGAAAAAACGAACTGAATATGAGAAAGTTTCTAATATTTTTGTTATATTTTTTATGTATTCCGTATAGGGTTTTCTCCCAAGCGGAATACCTATATAACTATGCTCACGGACTTTCCAACAGTTTGATAAACGATGTTTTAACCGACAGCGACGGTCTTATTTGGGTGGCAACGCAAGACGGTCTTGACAGATTCGACGGAAAAACTTTTACAAAAGCCCAAATTCCGCACTCCGGCATAAACAAACTTTATCTTAGAAAAAACGGTGATATGTTAATCGCCACAAGCAAAGGTTTTTTGATACACAATTACAAGACTAACAAATTTACAGAAATTCCATTTATCGGTCAAGGAAATAGTATTTTTTATCCTTTTGTATCAGATGTAACGGAAATCAACGACGTTGTGTATCTTACAACCTCAGGATACGGACTTTTTACTTTTCAAGAAGGCGATACTTGCCCGAGGGAATTTCCGTCAGAGAATATTTTTAAATCAAGATTTTTGCAAAGCATTTACAGTTTCGATTCAAAAGAAATTTTCATCGGGTCGTATACCAATAGTTGCTACGTTATCGAAAACGGTAAATTAAAATATAGTTTCAATGATTTAACCGATATTTGCGATTTTGAACGCGACAGTCTCGGAAACATTTACGCAGCAAGCCACAAAAACGGACTTTTCCGTATCAGCCCCACTAAAAACGGTTATAAAACCGAATTAATATTAGCAGAGCCGGTAAGTTGCATTTTTTCTGAAGACAACATCGTTTATATCGGGACGGACGGTCTCGGCATGAAAAAATACGATGCGTTAAGTGGTATGATTTCAACAATTTCGTGCAAGGACGTACCGTTTGAATTTTCAAAATCGAAAATTCACTCCATAGTTTCTGACAAATCCGGCAATTTGTGGGCAGGCGTTTATCAAAAAGGTCTTTTGCTAATTCTAAAAAAATCAGCATTTTTTGAAAATTACGGTTACAGCGTAAACCCTGAAATTTCAATAGGCTCTTCAAGCATAGGAGCAATGGCTCTCAATAAATCCGATATTTGGATTGCAACCGACGGCGAGGGTATTTACGTCATAGATTCAGTAGGAAAAATTTCGCATTTTGAAATTCAAGATTCTTTCGGCAAAAATGTAATGTGCAGCGCCATAAGCATGTACAATCAGGACGGGAAATATATGTGGCTCGGGACTTACAATACGGGACTCGTTAAAATCGACATAAAAACCCGCAAAACATTAAAAATCTACACCGAAGGCCCCGGCAAAATCACAAGAATGATTAACGCTGGCGACAATAGTTTTTGGTACGCCACTTTCGGAGACGGAATCGGAAAATTCGATGTTAATACCGAAAAATTTACTCCCGGAATTTTCATAAATCCGTCATGGACAAATTCGCTTACAACGGATTCTCACGGCAATTTTTGGCTTGCAACCTGCGACGGACTTTGGTTTGTGGATAGTGCTCAAACGCATTTCAAACGTTACGTAACTTACAACGGCTGGCTGCACGACAATAATGTAAACTGCGTTTTTGTTGACTCTGACGGTATCGTCTGGGCAGGCACTAACAGCGGTGTTTTGATTTATAATCCGAAAAACGAGGTCAAAACATATATTTTGGAGACAGTAACAGTTTGCTCGGTTTTGGAAGATTGCAAAGGTTATGTCTGGCTCAGCAGTTATTGCGGACTTTTCCGTTATGACAAAAGGTCAGGCGAATTACTATCGTTAAAAGCTGTTGACGGTTTGATAGCCAACGAGTTTTCGCGCGGAGCCGGAATTATAACCGCTGACGGTATGCCGTGTTTCGGTTCGGTTTTGGGAATAACACGCATTAAAAACGATGATTTTACAGATTCGTCCGATTTAGGCGAGGTTTACATAAGTGCGCTGAAAGTAAACGGCAAAACCATAAATGCCGGTGATTATTCGGGCAGCACCAAAATTCTCAAAGAAAACATTATCCGTTCAAACGAAATCTGCCTTCAGGAAAGCGACAACAATTTTACCTTGTCGTTTTGCCTTTCCAACCCCGCTAAAATGCCTCAAATCTCGTTCAGATACCATTTGGAGGGGTTTGACCAAGAATATACGAACACAGAAACCACGCTTTCTAACGCAACTTACACAAATCTCAAAAGCGGTGAATATATTTTTGAAGTAACGGGTTTTATCGGCACAAGGCACACAAAAGCCAAAAAGTTGAAAATCATAATTTATCCGCATTGGTACAAAACCCTTTGGGCTAAAATTTTGTCAGGAATTTTAATATTTGCGATGATGTATTTCATTTTCAAATACTTTAGAGAAAAATTCCAGCGCAAACAATCCGAAAGAATCAACGAGATGAAAATGCAATTTTTTATTAACATCTCGCATGAAATACGCACGCCTTTAACGCTGATTATCGACCCGTTAGAAAAACTTTTGAACAAAAAATGCACTGATAAAGAAACAGCATCACTTTATAAAACAATGCAAATCAACAGCCACAGAATTTTAAGGCTCGTAACACAACTGCTTGATTTGCGCAAAATTGACAAACATCAAGTTATGATGAAATTCGGCAAAACAGAATTGTGCAGTTTTATAAACGACATTGTTGAAAGTTGCAAACCAATTATTGAAAGCAAAGAGATTTCGATAAGTCAGACCAGTAACAACAAAGAGATTTATGCTTGGATAGACCCCGAAAATTTTGAGAAAATAATTCTCAATCTGCTTTCTAATGCGATAAAATTTTCGCCCGTCGGCGGCAAAATCGACATCAACATTTTGCAAGAAAACACAAAAATTTCCGTCATAATTTCAGACAACGGCGTCGGACTGAAAGAGGAAGACCTTGAGAGAATTTTTGACAGATTTTATCAAGTAAAATCCGCTCAGACACGTTACTCAACGGGTACGGGCGTAGGACTTCACCTTGCAAAATATTTAACGGAACTCCACAAAGGCAGACTTTACGCCGAAAACCGCACCGATTCTCAAGGCAGCCGTTTTATAATAGAGCTTAAAAACGGCTATGAACATTTGCCCAAAGAGGATTTGGCAGAGCCGACAAACATACTTGAAGTCTCCCCTGTCAGCAAACCTCAACAAGAAGAGTTGTCAAAAGAAGAGGAAAAGGTTTCCAACAAGCCTGAAAAACACAAAAAACAGAAAAAAAATCTCGTTTTTGTAATTGACGACGAAGAGTCCATAAGACTTTATCTTGAAAAACAATTGTCAGAGGATTATGATGTTATGGCATTTGAAAACGGTAAAGCCGCATTTGAAAGCATTCTAAAAGAAAATCCGGCGTTAATAATATCGGATATTATGATGCCCGAAATGGACGGTTGGACATTGTGCAAAAAACTTAAACACGATTATCGTACCAATCATATTCCGATTGTACTTTTAACGGCTCTCACCGATGAGAAAAACAAAACTTTAGGCATCGAAATCGGTGCGGATATGTATTTGGAAAAACCCTTTAACACTGATTATCTGTTAAAAGCGGTAAAAAATCTGATTGCCAACCGTCAGAGAGTTGCTGAAAAAATCGAAAACAAATCGGAGAATTATCAGATTGAAAAAATAAAACTGAAATCCCAAGATGAAATCCTTATGCAAAAAATCATGCAAATAATTAAGGAAAAAATTTCGTGCCGCGACCTCAACGTTGAAATGTTAGCCGATACAATAGGCGTTTCGAGAGTTCATCTTCACAGAAAAATCAAAGAAATGACCGGTCTTACGGCAAGGGATTTCCTAAAGAATATCAGAATGAAGCAGGCGACATATCTTTTAACGGATAGAAACCTGACTATCAGCGAGATAGCATACGCCGTAGGATATTCTAATCCGGCACATTTTTCGGCATCTTTCAAGGCCTTTTACGGCGTTACGCCCATGACATACGCTCAACAAGAGGCACAAAACTCAAAAAACGCTGAAGAAAAAGCCGTATGGGAAGAAGTTTTCGGTCTGAAATCCAAATCTGAATAAAGATAATCAACTGAATTTCAGTCGAAATAAAAAATAATAAAAAAAAAATCATAAAACGTTTTTTTTATCAGAAAAAACGTTTTACATTTGCAGCGCGAACAGCACAGAACAGCACAGTTTAATTAATAAAAATACTATACGACAATGTACTTATTAGGTTTTGATATCGGAAGTTCTTCGGTGAAAGTTTCCCTCATCGAATCAGAAATGGGAAGATGCGAGGCTTCGTCATATTATCCGAAACAGGAAATGAAAATCACCGCCAAACAAGCAGGTTGGGCAGAGCAAGATCCGCAACTTTGGTGGGATAACGCAAAAATGGCGTTAGCAGAGGTTTTAAGAACCTCGTTAGTCAATGTTTCTGACATTAAAGCAATCGGTATTTCGTATCAAATGCACGGTCTTGTTGCAGTTGATAAAAACCAAAAGGTTTTGCGTCCGGCTATTATTTGGTGCGACAGCCGCGCCACAGGAATCGGTGCTAAAGCACTTGAATCTTTGGGAACGGAACAATGTTTGGGACATTTGCTCAACTCTCCGGGCAACTTTACCGCATCAAAACTCAAATGGGTTAAAGACAACGAACCCGAAATCTTCGAGAAAATCTACAAAATAATGCTCCCCGGCGATTATATCGCTATGAAACTCACCGGTGAAATCAAAACAACTATCGGCGGTCTTTCTGAAGGAATGTTTTGGGATTTCAAAAACAACTGCGTTGCCAAATTCCTTATGGAACATTACGGTTTCCCCGAAAGCATATTGCCGGAAATCGTTCCGACTTTCTCAATTCAAGGCGAATTGACGGAAGAGGCAGCAAAAGAATTAGGATTGGTAAAAGGCATTAAAGTAAGTTACAGAGCTGGCGATCAGCCCAACAACGCATTATCGCTCAACGTTTTGAACCCGGGCGAAATCGCTGCAACAGGCGGTACTTCAGGCGTTGTTTACGGTGTTTCTGAGGCTGTAAAATACGACCCGCTTTCAAGAGTAAATACTTTTGCCCACGTTAATCATACACAAGAACTTAACCGTTTGGGTATTCTTCTTTGCATCAACGGTACGGGTATTCTTAACTCTTGGCTCAACAAAAACGTTGGCAACAGCACAATCAGCTATTCTGACATGGATAAAGTAGCTGCTAACGTTCCTATCGGTTCAAAAGGTCTTTCAATCATGCCTTTCGGAAACGGAGCAGAAAGAGTTCTTCAAAATCAGAATCCGGGAGCGGCAGTTATGAACCTAAACTTCAATATTCACAAAGCAGAACATCTCTACCGCGCTGGTCAGGAAGGTATTGCATTCTCTTTCAAATACGGTATGGACATAATGAAAGGCATCGGAATCGAATCAAAGGTTATCCGCGCCGGCAAAGCAAATATGTTCTTCTCTCCCGTATTCCGCAACACGCTTGCAACTACCACGGGCGCAGCAATAGAACTTTTCAACACTGACGGTTCGATAGGTGCAGCAAGAGGCGCAGGCGTAGGTGCTGGTATTTACAAATCGTTGGAAGATGCATTCTCTAACCTGAAAAAAGTAGAAGTTACTGAACCGGACATCGAAAACGAACAGCAATACATCGATGCTTACAACCGTTGGAAAGAGGATCTTGACAAAATAACAAAATAAGAAAATTAATAAATAACCAAATAATTTTAAAAAATTTTTAAAGAAATGGCAAAAGAATATTTCGCAGGAATCAGCAAGATTAAATTTGAAGGTAAAGATTCAAAGAACCCTATGGCGTTCCACTATTATGACGCTGAAAAAGTCGTAATGGGCAAAAAAATGAAAGATTGGTTGCGTTTTGCAATGGCATGGTGGCACACACTTTGCGCTGAAGGCGGCGATCAATTTGGCGGCGGCACAAAGAAATTCCCTTGGAACAAC
>JAFYDK010000064.1 GCA_017544805.1 Bacteroidales bacterium
CTTTTAAATTGTTATACTGCATAAAAAAACTATTCCGTTTTAAAGAATTTCATTAATTCTGTCAAATTTTCTGAAAGTTCAGAAAGCGTATCGCTGTTATCCGACATTTTTTTAGATAATTGAGCAAACTGCTGTGTTGTAAGATTGAAACGCTGAACGGCAGTGTTAATCTGATTGCTGCCCAAAGCCTGTTCCGAACAAGAGGCGGCAATTTCTTTCAACAAAACGGCAGTTCTTTCAATATCAGGCAAAACTGAGGCAAAGGCCTCACCCGTATCTTTTGCAATCGCCTGACCGTCTTTGCTGACAACATCAATCTCTTTGGCTGCTAACGCACTGCGCTCGGCAAGTTTTCTAACCTCGGCTGCAACCACGGCAAAACCTTTTCCGTGTTCGCCCGCTCTTGCCGCCTCAACTGCCGCATTAAGAGCAAGAAGATTGGTCTGAAAAGCAATTTCGTCAATGATTGAAATTTTTTCTGCAATAAGATTCATCGCTTTAACTGAATTGTCAGCGGTACGACTGCAATTCTGAATCGTTTGAGAAGTTTTAAAGGCAATTCTCTCAGTTTCTTTTGCGTTTCCGTCATTCTGACCGATTGAAGCTGTAATCTCTTCCATCGAAGATGAAACTTCCTCTGCCGAAGAGGCTTGGTCGTCAGCCGCTTCACTCATCTGACGGCTCGCCGAATTAAGCTCAAAACTTGCCGAAGAAATCTTTTGTGAACACTCCGAAATCGACCTTATTATATGATTAATATTGTCAGACAAATTGACCATCGAATTTTGCAACATTCCGATTTCGTCATCTCTGTCTGTATTTGCTATCTTAATACTAAGATTACCATTTGAAATTTCCCCAGCATAGTCAATACTCTTTTTAAGAGGCATTATAAGCGTTCTGATTAAAACGGAAATCGTCAATATAATTACCACAAACGAAATTATAAGACCGATAATTATAAAAATCCTCGTTGAAAAAAGTTCATCGTCAATAGTGGAAGCAGTCTCGTTAACAAGTCCCGAAGTATAAGCCTGCATCTTTCTGCAAATATTATAATTTTCAGTACATCTGTCGTCGATAATCCACATATTGTCAAAAGCCTCTTTAGAAATTTCCGAATACGAAGCAGCCAAAGAAGTATATTGTTTGAAAAGTGAATTGATTTCCCTGTCGGAAAGTTGTTTTAATTCATTTTCGGTTCGGGCATTCAACTCCAAGAATTTCTCCGGCTCGTCAAGATTGTCCATCACAGAGGCACAATAAATAATTTTAGCAGCTCTCTCCGCCAAAACACCCTGAGACGGCGATGCGGTCTGCCCTATCTGAGAAAGTTTTTCAACAATTTTGTCCCTAACCTCAATAAAACTATTCCATAATTCAAGCCTTTTGTCGTTAGCTTTCCATGACTTATCAAAAATAGGAATATAATCGTCCCAAATATCCGCAAGTTGATTATACCAAACAAGAAGACTATCCTTACGTTCAGAACCAAGGAGTATTTTTAAGGTGTCCATACTTGCCAACGATTCTCTAATGTACTCATGACTTTCCTCTATATCATGCTCTACCAAATCCTTAACATACTCCTCAAGTGCAAGGACTGCATTATATGATATTTCATCAACATCCTCACTCATTTTCACGATACGCAAATACTCGTGAGCCAAATCATCAGCCTTCGTATTAACGGTTGCCGTTCTGAAAATCATAAAAAAAGCCATAATGATTAAAGGCAATGCCGCCGCACACAACCACCTAACTAATTTACCTTTAATACTTCCACCTAAAAGAAATGATAATTTATTTGACATAATCTTAACATATTTTTTCTTAATTCCAATCACAAATATTTTGCCGAAAAGATATAAAATATATCACAAACAAAAATTATTAATAAAAACAAATAAAATCAAAATAAGCACCATCTTTTTTAACGTCATGCAACAAAACGCCCGAAGATAAAAAAACGTCCTTGATTTTTTCAATATTAAGACCTCTGTGGGAAGAATCAAAAATAACCTCTTTGGGAGAAAAAACTTCAAGAACCTGAGCTGCAGAAAAATCAAAACCGCCCGAAATTATCAGACAATCAACTTTAAATTTCTGATTTTTAAAGACTTCCATCTGAAAACGATTTGACAAAACAAAATATTTTTTGCCGTTTAAGACATAATAAAAATCTCTCAAATTATCCAAAGTATCAAGTCTTAAAATCCTCAAAGCCTTAATATCTCTGATTCCTGAAATTTTGTTTGCCGTCTCAAGAAAACTTTTGTCAGGATTTTTTCTTGTTGTCAAAACCGTACAAGTATCAGCCTTAAAAATATTAATACAACTATAACCCGCTTTGTTACAAATGATTATATTTTCGCCTAAAGGGTTTTTAACCGTATTTGAAACGCCATTAAATCCGCAAAAAACTGCAAATATCAAAAGTGAAAATTTCAAAACCGCAACTTTTTTATTTGTTAAATAAATGACAAATGCCGCAAGAAAAACGTAAAGCAAAATAGACGAAATTTTTGACATAAAAATATTTTCAACGCAAGAATACGGCAAACTCTCTATCCACGAAACTGAATTTATCATCACTTTCAACAAGAAATCCAAAACAATCGCAATTACTCCCGAAAAAACTGTTAAATAACTGAAAATAAGCATCATAACCGCTGAAATCATAATAAAAAACGACAGCGGAATCACTATAATATTTGTCAGCATAAAATACATAGGAAACTGATTGAAAGTGCTAATACTCAAAACCACAGTCCCGACTTGTGCGGCAACGGAAACCGTTAAAATTCCGATAAAATAATTAGCCAAATATTTCAAATGTATTTTTAAAGTACTGTCATTCACGAAATTATGTTTTATCTCCAAAGGTTTCATCAGCGGCATAACGGCAAGAATTGATGCCACTGCCGAATAACTCAACAAAAACCCGACATTAAAAATCAATAACGGATTGATTATCAGTAATATAAAACACGAAAAAGCAAGTGTCGGAAAACCCGCCTGAGGCCGCCTTAAAACATTAGAAAACGCCATCAACGAAAACATCAAAGCCGACCTGCAAACACTCGGCGAAAAACCCGTTACAGCCGCAAAAAGCCACAAAAGCATTACAATTATCAAAAATTTCAAAATACGTCCTCTGTCAGTATAATTCAAAAATTTCAGCAAAAAGTTGATAATCAGTAAAATAATACCAGTATGAAGCCCCGAAACCGCTAAAATGTGCATCGAGCCACTCTTTTGAAAAGCCGTTATAGTCTCCTCGTCCAAATCCGCTTTGTAACCGAGCGTAAGTGCCTCCAAAACAGATAATTCTCTTTCTCCGAAATCATAACTGCGGTAAATTTCAAGAAGTTTTTCCCTTAATTTCGACCCGAAATATCTAAAACCACGGTCATAACCTTTTGAAATAATTTTGAACTCGTTTTTCTTCAGAACCGTTTTACAATAAACGCCTTGTTTCGACATATATTCTGCATAATCAAATTCAAACGGATTATTTTCGCTTTCCAACATTTCAACATCAGAAAAAAATCCTATTAAATCACCACATTCCGGAATTTCTGAATTTTTATCGAAATAAGCCAAAACATTATAATCAAAATTTTCAACAGAATCTCTGACTTTTAGTATCGTTTTGAAAGTTTTAGTTTTTTCTTCCATCGGCATTTTAACGATAGCGTATTTGATTCCCAAAGATATGTTTTTCGGCTTTTGAGGGTGTTGAAAATTAACTATAAAAATTCCGAAAGATACCCATAACAAACAATATATAAGAAAATTAAGAAAAACAAAAGAACGTTTATAACGGATTTTTTTGTTGAAATACAATATCGACAAACCTATCAGACACACCCCAAGAGCGACAATTCCGAAATACATTCCAATTCCCAAACAGTATCCCAAAATTATCCCCGATATTGTCCCAGCAAGTATTTTGTAAATAGGAAAATTCACGGTTGCAAACCGTTTTTTTTTTTAAGAAAAAAGAAATGCGCTCCCGGCACACACCGAAAGCGCAAATATATAATTTTTTTTCTAAGCCTTCTGCTCTTTGAGCACAACGTCATGTGCACCGCCTTCAACGATTGAAGTTGAAGATACGAGAGTTATCTTCGCATTTTTCTGCAAATCAGGAATAGAAGTAACACCGCATGAACACATCGTTGATTTTATTTTATCAATCGTAATGTTGATATTATCTTTGAGTTTTCCGGCATACGGCACGTATGAATCAACACCTTCTTCAAATTTCATGGTTGCTTCACCGCCCATATCGTAACGCTGCCAATTGCGAGCACGGTTTGAACCCTCACCCCAATATTCTTTCATGTACGAACCGTTAATCATAATCTTCTTGGTAGGACTTTCGTCAAAACGGGCAAAATAACGTCCCATCATCAAAAAGTCAGCACCCATTGCAAGAGCCAAAACCATGTGATAATCTTGAACCAAACCACCGTCAGAACATATCGGAATATAAACTCCTGTCTTTTGAAAATATTCGTCACGAGCTTTTGCAACGTCAATTATCGCAGTAGCCTGACCACGTCCGATACCTTTTTGCTCACGAGTAATACAAATCGAACCGCCACCGATTCCTACTTTGATAAAGTCAGCACCGGCCTCTGCCAAATAGTTAAAACCTTCAGCATCAACAACATTACCAGCACCAATTTTGAGTGTATCACCGTAATTTTCCCTAACCCATTGCAAGGTTTCTTTTTGCCACTGAGAAAAACCGTCTGAGGAGTCCATACAAACCACATCAACTCCTGCCTCTACCAATTTCGGGATTCTCTCCTTGTAATCACGAGTGTTGATACCGGCACCGACAAGCAATGATTTGTCTTTGTCCAAAAGCTCTCTCGGATTGGTTTTGTGTGAATCGTAATCTTTGCGAAAAACAAAAAATTTAAGGTTTTGATTATCGTCAATAACAGGAAGTGCGTTAATTTTGTTTGACCAAATGATGTCATTAGCCTCATTCAAATCGAGCGGATATTTTGCAACGACAAGTTTCTCGAAAGGAGTCATAAAATCTTTGACCTTTTTGTCAAGCGAATCTTTGCTCGGACGATAGTCCCTTGATGTTACAAGGCCCAACAATTTACCGTTTGAAGTACCGTCAGCTGTGATTCCGATTGTGCTGTAACCAGTCTGCTGTTTTAGAGCGATAACATCTTTCAGCGTGTTTTCGGGAGTCAGATTAGCATTGCTGACAACAAATCCGGCTTTGTATTTTTTCACTTTTCTGACCATTTCCGCCTGCGATTCGATGGATTGCGAACCGAAAATAAACGAAATGCCGCCGTTTTTAGCCAATGCAATCGCCATGTTGGAATCAGAAACTGACTGCATTATCGCCGAAGTAAAAGGCGCATTAAGAGTAATGGACGGTTGAGCGTCTTTTTTGAATTTTACAAGCGGAGTTTTCAACGTTACGTTGTCGGGAGTACAATCCTTTGTCGTTAAGCCCGGAATTAAAAGGTATTCGTTAAAAGTCCTTGAAATTTCGTTAATTATATGTGCCATGATTATATCATTAGGGATTAAAAAAAATTTTGCAATTTTAATAAAAAAATCCGTTGCAAAGAAATTTTTTTCATGTTTTTTTGTTTAATTTTGCACCACATCAAATTTAATATTTTTAACTTAAGAAAAATTAAAATATGAGAAACCTATTGTTTTGTGCGCTTTTGGTTTCAGGCTGCGCAAATGCTCAAACTAACAACCAATCCACAGAAACCGATTCTACAGCCTTACCGACTGACAGTATTAAAACCGAAATAGCTGAAAAATACCAGAGATTACCTGATACACAATTTGTTTCGGTTGAGAATTTTGAATACGAAATTAAAATTTTTGATACTGTTCACAACGGGGAAATTGACAATTTAAAACCACGTTACGACAACACTTCCAATATTTTAACGTTCAGAAAAAACAGTTTCAGAAATGCAGATTTCGGCGGAAAGGTTACGGGAACACCCAAAAACATTACCGTAGAATGGACTTTTGAAACGGATATGGACAATACGGATACAAAATATGGACGTTGGGGCGGCGGCACAGGTTGGACGGGACAGCCTTTGTATGTAAATTGGAGCGATTCCCTAAAAGAAAAATTCAAGTCCACTGCTTCGGCTAACGTTACACAAAATTTTAATAATCAAGAAATTATGATAGGTTCGTTAGCCTCAAAAGTATATTTCATAGATTATGAAACGGGCAAAAAATCACGCACACCTTTAGAGGTAAACAACCCGATAAAAGGAACGATTTCACTTGACCCAAATTTAAACGGCAAACTCTATGTAGGTCAAGGAGTTCCGGCACGTTTACCATACGGACAACTTACTGCGGATTTGTTTACGCAAACCGTTAAAAATACCAATATGGCTGATTCCAAGGCATGGCGAGGCTGGCACGCCTCTGATTCATCACCGCTTAGAATCGGACAATTTGTTTTCCGCCCAAGCGAAAACGGTACGCTTTATAAATTTTACGTTACCGACAGCATCGAAATACTTCATTCTCAAATGAAATACCGCAAAAAAGGTTCGTCTGGCCCTGGCATGGAATCATCAATGTCGGTTTATATGAACTACGGTTTTGTTGCTGACAATCACGGATATATAGTTTGCGTTAATCTCGATTGTCTAAAACCTGTTTGGATTTATAACAATCATGACGATACGGACGCAACCCCAGTAATAGAAGTTGAAGACGGCACACCTTATATCTATATCGGTTGCGAAATGGACCGTCAAGGCGATTTAGGACAATCGCATTTTGCAAAAATCAACGCTTTGACCGGTGAAAAAATTTGGGATTATGCGGAAAGTGCCAAAAAAGTAAAAACCGGCAGCAAACATTTTGACGGCGGTTATTATGCCACTGCGCTACTCGGACACGGGGATTGCGACAGTTTGGTTTTCGTAAATTATGTTGCAAACGACAACGGTCAAAACGGATATTTTTACGCTTTCAACAAAAAAGACGGCACGCTGAAATACAAAACAAAACTCAATTGTTATTCATGGTCATCGCCGGTCGGATTTTTGAACGAAACGGACGAAATGTTTGTTTTTAGCGGAGACACTCACGGATATGTCTATCTCTTTAAAGGACAAACGGGCGAAATATTATGCTCCAAACTTTTAGGAATTAATTTTGAATCATCTCCGGCTGTAATTGACAATCATGTAGTTATAGGTTCGAGAGGTAATAAAATCTATAAACTAAAAATTGAATAATCGCTAAAAAACGTCAAAACAAAATTAAGACCCGTTCGGGATAATTTTAAAAAAAATAAAAGAAAAAAAACCGTACTAAATTTAGTACGGTTTTTTCTTTAAAACTTAAAAACTTAATTTAGTTTGCAACAAAAATCCTAAATTCTTTCGGTCCGAAAGAGAATTTCTCCCTTGACCTGAAAGTATATTCTTTATTTTCAAAAACGCTTTTGAATTTTCCCTTCAACAATTCGCTCTCCGCCGTAAAATCGATTCTGTCAGAATGGAAATTAAAAATACCGATTACTTTATTTTTACCTTTTACTCTAATAAAAGCATAAATATTACAATTGTCGGTAGTCATAATTTTCGTAAAACTTCCGCCGTAAAGACCGTTCCAAAGAGCCTCGTTTTCGGTTTTCAAATTGTTTAACGTCTTATAAAAATCACCCAAAGAACAATTCGTCCAATCGATTTCCTGTTTTTCAAAAAGATGAAGCGTTTTATTGTTAGCTGCCTCTTGCCCGCTGTAAATCAATGGCATAGCCGGCAAAAGATAGGTTAAGGCAGCAAAGGTTTTAACTGCATCAGAAAATCTGTCATACTCCGTACCGTTCCAAGCACTCTCGTCATGATTGGTCGTAAACGTCATTCGGTAATTTTCCTGTCTGAATTTATCCAATTCGTAGTTACGATAATGGTCAAAATCATAAACGTTTTTCTGTCTGTGGGCAATCTGTTTCATCAAATTATGAAGCTCCCAACAATATGTCATGTCAAAAGCCTCATGAATTTGCGGGTCTTCCCACTCCGCCAACCAAAAACAAGGTTTAATTTTATCAACCTCCTTACGCGCTTTCACCCAAAACCATGTCGGTACCAAACCAGCCATATCACAACGGTAACCGTCAATGTCAAATTCCTTGACCCAATAACTCAAAGAGTCAATCATCGCATTTACGGTGTCAGGATTTTCATAATTAAGGTGTGCGACATCAGTCCAATCTTCGTTAGGAGCAAGAATATTACCGCAACCATCTTGATAATATCTGTCAGGATTAGAGGTTATCCAAGGATTATCCCACGAAGTATGGTTTGCAACCCAGTCAAGGATAACGTGCATTCCTTTCTTGTGAATCGCCTCAACCAACCGTCTAAAATCATCTTTGGTTCCGAAATCAGGATTTATTTCTTTATAATTTTTAACGCTGTAAGCACTTCCAAGCGTTCCTTTGCGGTTCTTCTCCCCTATCGGAAACACGGGCATAAGCCATAAAATATCAACGCCCATATCTTTCAATCGGTCAAGATGCGCTGAAAATCCCGCAATATCGCCTTTTGGGCTGAATTGTCGGATATTAACCTCATAAATATTTGAATTCTTCGTCCATTCAGGTGTTTTAAATGCCATGATTATCTTTTTAAATTATTAGTTTTAAGTTTGTTAATATGCTATATCTCTGCCCGAAAAATGCAGCATTTCTTTCAACGTGTTGTTAAGAGAAGTTGCATTTTGAAGCTGTTGCAAACCGATATGACAACGATAACGCCAATAATAATTTGCAACTGAAGGAACATTAATCCTCTCCTTCGAGGGATCTTTGAGCCGTAAATTTTCGTCCAAACCGAGTATATCCTGCAATTGGAAAACAGCCCACATTGCCGGAGAATAAAGATGTTGATACATAATATCTTTTACAACCCACGTTTCGCAATAGAATGGAGCCTGACCGCTTTTGGAAAGTCCGTTATTATAAAAACGCTGCGACCTTGCATGATCCTCATCCCACCAGCCTCGGATTGAAGAAGTATCGTGAGTACTCGGTGTTGCAACCGACAAAAACGGATAACCCGAAGGTCTGCCGAACTCGCCGGAAGTATCTTTGGGCATACGTTGAATTTCAAGGCTCAAAATATTAAGTTTTTTCATAACCTCGGGTACGCACGCCGGAATCATTCCTAAATCTTCACCGCAAACCATCATATCGGTTGCTTTTGTAAGACCGGGAAGTTTTATCTCCGCTTGATCTTTCCAAAGGTCCTCGTTACGGTGATAAAAATAATCGTTGTAAATATCACCGATAACTTGTTTTGCTTGATTGTCAAGCTCTTTGTAAGAATTGGTCTTAAAAAGCGAATGCCTTGGGTGATAACAATTTTCTTTGTGTCTATCCTTGAAGAAAAGCACCTCTGAAACAAGATAAATCAAACCTTGTTTAATTTTTTGCATGTGTAGTAATTCTTCGGGCGAAGGACTTGAAATCGTATTGAAAGCCTCCTCAATTTTGCTTTGAGTATCGTATTCTGCCTTTAATCTGTATTCGCCTTCCCTACCTTCAACCTCGTCCAAAAACGAATGTTTCACATAACCCGCTCTATCCTGAAATATCTTATTGATAATATGTTTACGGATATAGGGTTTACAAAATCTTTCTTCGTCAAAATGAAGACCTCTTGACTCAACTTCCGCTTTTGTAATAGGAATTGCGGGGTCAAAAACACCCATCAAACCTCTTGTCTGCTCCAAAGGTATCGACCAAATTCTGAAAAATCCCAAAATATGATCAAGCCTATAAGCATCGAAATATTCTTTCATTTTTTTAAGACGTGCTTTCCACCAAGCAAAACCGTCTTTTTGCATTTCGTCCCAATTATAAGTCGGGAAACCCCAATTCTGACCATCGTCAGAAAAATCATCAGGCGGCGCACCCGCTTGAGAATCAAGATTATAAAGTTTAGGATTGACCCAAGCATCAACACTGAACCTTCCGATTCCGATAGGAATATCGCCTTTGAGGACGATGCCGTTTTCTCGGGCATAATCGGAAACTTTTTTGAGTTGCAAATGCAAATGATATTGTATAAAAAAGTGTACCGCAACATCATCAAAATTAGGATTCTCCTCAGAACAAAGAAAATCCGTTTTTTCTTGATTATAAACGGCAAACTCGCCCCAATGCGAAAAATCAGGCGTAGAATACAAATCCCTTAAATAACTGAAAACAGCATAAGGTTTCAACCACTCAGAATTTTCACGATAAAATTTCTGATAAGCCTCTTCCTTTAAAAATTCCCGCTTGTTTTCGTCATAAATCATTTTGATAAAACGGGATTTAGCTTTCATAACTTCTTCGTAATCAACGCTTTCAAGTTTATTAAGCTCGGCTTTTCTTTCGTTGAGAATCCTCTCGGTAACATGAGAGGAAAGTTTGCCCATATCCGTTAATCTCAAATAAATCGGATGAAGTGCAAAAACAGAAACACATCTGTACGGATACGAATCCAAATAAGTATGTGTTGCAACAGTATCATTAACGGGTAAAAGTTGAATCATTTTAAGACCAATTTCTTTTGCCCAGTCTATAAGCTTTATTAAATCGGGAAATTCCCCCGTACCCAAATCCTCTTCGCTTCTTAACGAGAAAACGGGAATCGAAACGCCCGCACCTTTCCACGGATAACGCGGAAATTTGAAATCCTCATCGTTGAGAATATAAAATTCCTGACCCGGCTCCGGAGTAAAATACCTTGTAACATATTCCTCAAGAACAACTTTATCGGTATTTTTCTCACAAATACAGTATTTATATTCTGCGTATTTTTGAGGTTTGTCAATTAAAAATTCGGCTTTCCACTCCGGAAAATTTTCATCAGAAAGCCTTATAATAATATCGTTTTCGGGCAACGAACCCAAAAATTTAATCGCAGCATAATGCTCCGGTTTTACTCTTGCAAGGGCAATAGAAGCCCTAATTGGAATTTTTTCATGATTTTGATTCTCCTGAGAATCCTCGTCTTTAGGTTCATCGATTTTCAAAAGCGGAGAAAATTTTTCAACTCCTGACCTTTTAAATATCACATCCTTAAAGGCGGAAGAATACATTACATTTTGAGAAGAAACTTTCGGCTTCCAAAAATCACGAATTAAAATGCTGTCTACCCCTACTTGTGGCGGATAAAACTCCCTCTGACCAAATTCATACAATGTTTGAGCAACATTGTTGTCTTTCATCAGATATTTGTATGAAAAGTTTTTGAGCGGTAACTCGTTAGTATCCACCGTCAACTCCCAATCACCGTTATTTTTAGGTGTCATAAGTGCGATGCCAATGCCAGGAATCGCGTCTATCATCAACTGTTGTCCGTAACAGGTGCGATAATTTATCCTAAATGTTATTTTCATTGTTAGATTAACTATATAGTCTACTGAATCTTCTTTATTAAAAAGCAGACTAAAATTTTATGCGCTAAAGATAATGAAAAAATATAATAAATATACAAAAAAAAAGTTAATTAATAGTTGAATTTTAATTAACACCTAAAAATCAATCTTTTAGAAGCCGGATTTTTTAAAAGGTTTTCTCCTAAAAAACAACAAAGCAGCCCGAAAATCGAACTGCTTTTGCTGCTACTAATTTTTAACCTAAACCTAATATTATGAAAAGACAATTTTTTTTATTATGGCATTAATTTCGGATACCATAATTTTTACGATGCAAAGGTAAGCAGGATTTTTTTATTGTACATTAAACAATAATTAAACAATTTTGAATTAATGTTTTAAAATATAGCGTTTTATATTTCATTTCCGTTAAAAAAAAGTCCCCTTGTTAAAAAAAATCAAAAAATTAAATCCGTTTTTTTTATTTTTTTACCAAAATTATTTCTTAATTTTGGAACCTGAAAATTTCTAAGGGAATTCTCCCAAAGAAAAATATTAAACAACTGATAATTACAAAAATACACAATTATAAGAAATGGAAACCATAAAGCAGCCCGAAGTCGTAAAACTGAAAATCATCGCAACCGGTGATGTTCACGGTGCTATTTTTCCATACGATTTTATCGAAAATGAGCCATTAAATACTTCATTAGCACAGGTTTACACATACATCAAAGAGCAAAGGGCTGTAAAAAGCCAAGAAGTAATTTTGCTTGACAACGGCGATTTTTTGCAAGGACAGCCGGTGGTTTATTATTCCAATTATGAAAAATACGAGGGGTTACATATATGTTCTGACGTTATGAATTTCATGGGATACGATGCTGCAAGTATCGGAAATCATGATATTGAAACAGGACATGAGGTTTACGATAAGTTAACAAGTCAATTTAATTTTCCTTGGCTTGCTGCCAACGCAGTTAAGAAAGAAAACGGCGAACCGTATTTCAAACCGTATGCAATTCTCAACCGCAAAGGCATTAAAATAGCCGTGATAGGTTTGATAACGCCGTCGATTCCGATTTGGCTTCCCGGCAAGATTTGGGAAGGCATCGAATTCAAAGACATGGTGGAAACGGCTGAAAAATGGATGGCATACATCAAAGAAAACGAAAAACCGGATGTCGTAATAGGACTTTTCCATTCCGGCATCGACAATACGTACAACAATCACAGCGACGACGATTACATGAACGAAAACGCCTCGGCACTTGTGGCTCAAAAAGTTCCGGGCTTTGACCTTATTTTTGCCGGACACGACCATCAAGAATGTAACATGGTAATCAGAAATTCCGCCGGACAAAGGGTCATAATCCTCGATCCTAAAAATTGCGCAAAACTTGCAGCCGTGGCCTCAATCCAAATCAGAAAAGAAAACGGTAAAATCACGGACAAAAAAATAACGGGTCTTATCATGGAAATGAATTCCTGCGAACCCGACAGAGAAATGATGAAACGTTATTCGGGTTATATTGCCATGATAAAAAAATACGTTTCAAAACCGATAGCAAAATTTACGAGAACGGTTTCTTCAAGAGATGCGATGTTCGGCAATTCGGCATTTGTGGATTTGATACATTCGGTTCAGTTGGAGGCCACGGGAGCTGACATTTCGTTTGCCGCACCGCTTACTTTCGACTCCAAAATTTCCAAAGGCACGGTCTGCGTAAGAGATATGTTTAAATTGTACAAATTCGAGAATTTGCTTTATACGATGAGATTATCAGGAAAAGAAATTCTTGATTATTTGGAGTATTCATACGATTGGTGGTTCAACACCATGAGCGACAAAAAAGACCATCTTTTGCTTTTTGAATTTGACGAAAAAGGCAACAACCGAACAGCCGGAAAATTTTACAATTATTCTTCCGCCTCGGGCATTAAATACATTGTAGACCTTTGCAAACCCGCCGGCGAGAAAATCAGCATTTTAGGTTTTTCGGACGGACGCCCTTTCAGCCTTGAAGGAGAATATACGGTGGCAATAAATTCGTACCGAGGAAACGGCGGAGGAGGACATTTAACGGAAGGAGCGCACATAAATCATGACGAACTTCTCAACCGCATAATTTGCGCAACCGATAAAGATTTACGCTATATTATAATGCAACATATCGAGCAAAAACATATAGTTTCACCCAAAGCTTCAGGCAATTGGAAAGCCGTTCCTCAGGAATTTTGGATTCGCGGCAGAAAAAAAGACTATCAGCTCATGTACGACAATTAATTATTTTTTCTAAGAAATTAAAAACCATAAAAAGTCAGTTTTTTTCAAAAAAAATAGGAAAATAGTTAAAATATCAATTTGTTTTTATGAAATTTTAACTATTTTTGCATCTATTATAATGTAATCAAAAAAATTATTTTTTATGGAAAACAAATTCAAAATTTTACTATTAACGGCATTATGTTTTTCTGCCGCTAAATCACAAGCACAGTGTGTAAGTGGAAATTGCGAAGACGGTTACGGCGTATATGTTGATGATAACGGCAACCGCTATTCCGGATTTTTCAAAAATGGAGAATATAGCGGAGAAGGTACACTCATTTTTTACGGCGGCGACGTTTATATCGGAACTTTCAAAAACGATATGGTTTGTGGTAAAGGCACATACATCTGGGGTGAAACCGGAGAAAAATACTTTGGACACTGGGAAGATGGTAACCGTCAAGGTATCGGTACGTCTTTTTACGAAGACGGAACCGCCTCTACTGACATTTGGAACAATGACGAAGTCGTTGACGATGATATAAAAGAAGGTTGTCTTAACGGTGATTGCAAAACCGGCTACGGTGTATGTCTTTTCCGCGACGGTTCCACTTACGAAGGTTATTGGAGAAACAGTTATTTCAGCGGGCAAGGCATTTATAACCAAGCTGACGGTTCTCGTTACGAAGGAGAATTCCTTAAAGGATGGTACAACGGGTACGGAACATTAACCTCTCCTGATGGAACTCAAAAACAAGGACTTTGGGAAAAAGGCCGTTATATCGGAGAACTCAATACTAACAACATTAAAGGTTGTGTCAGCGGAAATTGTGAAAATGGTTACGGACTTATGGTTTACGATGACAAGTCCGCTTATCTCGGTGATTTTAAAAACGGAAAATCACATGGCAGCGGTGTTTATATCACCTCTGACGGAACAAAAACTATCGGCTCATTTGAAAACGACAAAATCAGCGGTTACGTAAATATATACATGGCGAACGGCAACTACTACGCCGGAATGTTCTTGGACGGCGCAGCTAACGGCTACGGTGCGCTTATCTATCCTGACGGCACGATGTATTACGGTGATTTTAGAGATAATTCTTTTGACGGAGAAGGCGTATTATACAATTATGAAAATGGCGAAAAAAATTCTGGTGTTTTCAAAAACGGTGAATTATTAGCAAAGAAAGACGAAACTGATTTCAAACTGATTTACGGAGACAAAAACGGCTTCGGAATACGTTTGACAAAAGACGGACGTTATTCGGGTAATCTTAAAAACGGTATTCCCGAAGGACAAGGTTTTCTTGAATGTTACTCAGGTTGGACAATAGTTTGTAATTTCCATGATGGCGTAGCAAACGGCAAAGGCACATTGGAAAATGTTAGCGAGGGAAAACGTTATATCGGAGAAATAAAAAACAATGCGGCTAACGGTAAAGGCACATCGTATTTCAGTGACGGAACTTCAGTTACCGGTCTTTTCGTAAACGGAGAACTTTCAGAAGAAAAACCTGAAGACCAAAATGTTGCAAAACCCGAAGTTTCATGGACAATACCTCAAATGATTAACACCGAAACCACAGAATCCAAACAAAAGGTAAAACTCTGCGTTGCATCAAAAACCCCGGTTACGGAAGTTGTGGTAACGGTAAACGGTCAGCCTCAAATTAAAAAAGCCCTTTCAAGAGGTTTTACAGTAGTAACCTCGGATTGTGATTTTTCGTTTGAATACGAAATTACATTATCACCCGGACAAAATACAATCGAAGCTTCAGTGAAAAACGACGGAGGAACAGTTTCTGCCGCAACACGTTATATCACACTCAAGAAATCGGATGCTGTTTCAGAACAAAAACGTCTTGCATTAGTTATCGGCAACGCTGCATATCAGAACATCACACCTCTTGACAATCCCGTAAACGATGCCAAACTTATGGCAAAAACACTTATGAATTTAGGTTTTGAAGTTATGAGTTTCACAGATCTCGATCGCAAAACAATGACGGATAAAATTTATGATTTCGGTGACAAATTAAAAAGTGAAAATGCAGTAGGACTTTTCTATTATGCAGGACACGGTTTGCAAGTCAATGGCACAAATTATTTAGTTCCTATAACAGCCTCGGTAAAAAGAGAACAAGAAGTAGATGACGAATGTGTTAGTATCGATAAAGTTTTAGGACAATTGGAATATGCCGGTAACGATTTGAATATCATCATTTTGGACGCTTGTAGAAACAATCCTTTTGCAAGTGTTTCAAGGTCAGCTACCGGAGATGGTGGATTAGCACAGATGAATGCTCCAAAAGGCACTTTTGTAGCATACGCAACCGCACCGGGCAAAACGGCTTCTGACGGTGCCGGAGAAAACGGACTCTACACCGAACAACTTGCAAGAGCTATTAAAACCCCCGGTCTTAAAATTGAAGACGTTTTCAAAAATGTCAGAAACGAGGTTTATAAAATTTCCAAAGATATGGGTTCAGAACAAATTCCGTGGGAAAATTCCTCAATTTTCGGAGATTTTTATTTTGTAAAATAATATCAAATATGTAACATGAAAAATTTCAAAAAACTATTAATATTAGCATTAACCGCTTTAACGGGGTTGCAATCTCAGGCTCAATACATGACGGGTTGCGAAATAGATACCGTTTTAGCCAAGAAAACTCCTCAAAAAGCGGTCATGACAAGAGACATCAGCAACAATCTTCCCGCTGCGGTATCTCTTCAGAAATTTACGCCTATTCCGGGCGATCAGGGACAAACAGGAACTTGTACGGCATGGTCATCAACCTACTGCATCGCAACAATGATTTGGGCTATGAAAAACGGTATTACAAACCGAGCTAAAATTACCAAAAACGCATTTTTGCCGTGCTACACTTATGCTAACATCCTAAGACAGTCCACAACAAACTGCGCTGCCGGTACCGACATTGCTGATGCTTGCGCTTGGCTTAAAAATACGGGCGCGGTAAAACTTTCGCTTTATTCCCAAAGCCCGGCATGTATTGCATCGAACCAAATTCCGACGAATTGGAAATCGTTAGCCGCTCAAAATAAGATACTTAACTATACCAAATTGTTTTTCAATTATAACAATCTGGCAATGAAAGTTACCTCTACCAAAACGGCATTAGCAGCAGGACACCCTGTTTTGGCAGCCTTCAAATGTCCTAATTCGATGGCTGCATCAACGGGTATCAATTCTAACGGAGAATGGTGGCCGACAGAAAACTCAAATTACAATTACGGCGGACACGCTTTGGCTGTTGTGGCATACGACGACAACAAACTCAACGGCGGGGCATTTTTGGTTCAAAACTCTTGGGGAACTAACTGGGGCAAAAAAGGTTATTTCTGGTGTTCGTATTATACGTATGCTTGTTGGTGCTATTATGCCTACGAAATTTCGTCCGATTTGAACGGAGTTACTGTTGATAAAACAACGGCAAATCTTAATTTTTCAACTTCACTCAACGAGGCTGATTACGGCGGAGGCGGCGGCAATGTTAAACCCGATGATAACAATCCTAAACCCAACAACAATGACAAAAATTATGTACTTGTTGATGAAGATTTCCTGAAAAAAATAGCAGATCAATACGGAATTAATTATAAGGATTTTATCAAAAACAAAGGCAACAATAACAACGGTTATAACGACAACAACTATAACAACGGTTACAACGATAATAATTATAACAACGGTTACAACGATAATAATTATAACAACGGCTATAACGATAATAATTACGATTACGACTATAATTACGATTACAACGATAACGACGATTACGCAGATTATTCGGACAACGATTATAATTATTATTACAACGATAACGACGATAATTCTTGGAACGGTTACACAGACAATGATTACACCGATTATGACTACAATTATTACAACAATAATAATAACAACAATTATTACTATTATTACACTAATTCGTCATATAAGGATAACATTGAAAAATCCAAAGAGGAAGGAGTTGTTTACGATGAAGACAACACTTACGACAAGAACTTCTGCAAAACGAAAAAACTTCACATCAAAACTCCTGACGGTAAAAACCTTGAGGTTTCAAAATTTTCGGGCAACATAAAACTCATGTTAAACGATAATACTTTGATGACAGGAAAGATCAACGGTAAAGTTATAGAAATAAGTAAATCGTATAAAGGCGGGACACGTTTTAGAGTATACGTTGGCAACAATCAGCCGGCATACGTTTATGTTTTCGGAAGCGATCTAACCAACAAAACGTATCATATTTTTCCACAGAGCCGTTTAACGAGTCCGTATCTTGACTACGTAAATTCGCGCGTGGCATTCCCCGACGAAAAACATTATATCGAGATGGACAATCAAAAAGGTACAGATTATCTTTACGTTTTGTATTCGTTGGTACCGCTCAACATAGACAAAATAGAACAGAAGATGGAAGAGATAAAAGGCGATTATGAGAATAAACTTTTCGATATTCTCGGACCTAAAACTTTTTCATTGGCAGAATCTGAAAGTTCAGGCGAAAGGACATTCCGTTTTAATGCTATGAGCGTTAAAAAAGAGACTTTAGGCGTTGTAATAAAGATTCAACACGAATAACATAAATTTTTTTTCAAAGGAAAACGTATAAAACGCCCGAAATTTTTTAGAGATTTCGGGCGTTTTTATTTGGTAAAAATGCTTTTTATTATTACATTTGTGAAGTAACTCTATAAAATCTATTAACTATGAAAAAACTAATCTTTTACATTTTGTTGCTGACAATAAGCAGCAAAATATCAGCGCAGAATTATCTTGAAGCAGGATTTTACGGTGGTTTCGGATTTACGGAAGGCCTTGACAAAAGATACAACGGCAGCATTAACTTCAAAATCGGCTATACGACAGCAAAAGATTTAAGTCTCGGAGGTTTTTTCTCAGGCTTTAAGACCACGCATAAAAACGACAGCCGTCTCGAATATGAATATGAGGATTGTGATTTTTGTTTTCGGGGTTATTACGGAGGTTTTTACGGTGAGCAACATTTCTTGCGCAAATCATTTTTCTTTTGTAACGTAGGAGCGAAACTCGGTTTTGGCGGTATTAATTACAGCAATCGTACCGTTGAAAAAGAATATTGGGACCCTACCGACAACAGCACAACGGTAATATACGAAAAAGCAGACAAATGTTTTGTAATGGTTTTGAAACCTTACGGCGGAATTAATTTTGAAATCGGAAACGAATTCATCATTTCAGCCGGTGTTGAATATAGGAATATATTTTTCAACAATCTTCATTACCAAAACTATCACATCGCTAGCGGTAACGATCTCAACGGATTAATCTACTTATTGAAAATCTCTTACAAAATAGATTTATAACACTTTTTTCACCCCCGGTATCAATCGCAATAGCCACGTGATTACAAACGAACCTACTGTTGCTAATGTCAAAACAGTCAGGTATTTGCCTATTACGCCGAGCCATAACGGGTCTAAAAGGTGTTCTACTATCAGCAATACAAAAAGATGGACAATATATGCTCCAAATGCTTGTGCTGCACTCCATTGCCAAAATTTTCCGCTCCAATTGCCAACGGTTCTGAATAGCCAGACAAGTCCTACGCAAAGAAACACGCAAAGTAGCGATTCATAAACGCCAAACCATTGATATACAAGATTGTTCCACTCTCCATCGCCGCGAAGATAGTTGCCAATGCAGAGCAAAAGTCCGATAATGAGCGAGATGCGTCCCACGGTGTTGGTCATACGGTTAAACCAGTCGCCGCGTCCTGCCATTACGCCAAAGGCAAACATCATTATATATTGCAGATAATGAACGGGTTCAAACTTGTACACCCACAAAAAAATCCA
>JAFYDK010000001.1 GCA_017544805.1 Bacteroidales bacterium
AATTTTTTTCATCTGTGCGCTTTCGTCTTTCGCATCCAAAAGCCAAGGCGTTTGAGAAAGCAAAATAGATTTCAATTCTTGATTTTTCTCTAATGCCGACTTAAAATCTTCCTCCGTTAATTGCGAATATGTTTTTTCAAAAGAGGGATTGGATTTGATAATTTTTTGCGCTAACATATTAGCGTAATACCTTGAAAAAACACTGTTGTAACATTCCACATCCGTTTCCCTCAAATACGGCAGCGACATAAATGCAAGCCATGCGGGATTGGAGGTAAATTCAAACGTAAAAGATTGATTATCTTGTGTTTTCGATTGATTTTTAAGCGATTGCACAACATAATTTTTCGTTTGATTTGCTCTGATGTTGAAAGATTGCGATTCGGTGATAAGAGTTCTGGTTGTTAAAACAGGAACAAATTTTTGACTTCCGTCTGAATATTCGTCAGAAACGCCTACGATTTTAACTATCACAGGTTCAGGACGTTTAGGAATTTCCAACGTAAAATCTTCAACCTGAGTGCGTGAGGCTTCAACTGAAAAATCTTTAACTTTTTTGGAAATTTTATAATCGTTTACAGGCTGTTGAGTCTGAGCGTCAAGAATCTCGATTTTAAGTTTTCCCGTCAATTTTTTATCGGTTAAATTGCTGATTTTAACGGGAATAACTATTTTGTCAGTTTCCAAGAAAAATCTCGGCAAATTAGGCTCCACCATGAAAGATTTTTGCGTTATCAAATGATTGTCTGAAAAAGCATATTTCATATCCCTTGTGTGTGCCATAGCCATAAAATGCCATTTCGTAAGTGATTCAGGAACAGTGAATTGAATAGAGAGATTACCTTCGGCATCTGTCACCAAATTAGAAGAGAAAAAGGCTGTTTCAGCAAAATTTTCTCTAACTTTTACATCTTCAAATTCCTTGTCATTTTCATCAGCACCATTAGCGTCAGTTGCAAGCGAAACTTCAGCCGTTTCTTCATCCAAGGCATTATCCTCAAGCTCCATGCAGCTCTCATAGACAACTCCTTTCTCCCTGACACCACGACCCATACAATAATAAAGATTGTTAGGACGTCCGAAACTGTAAATTTCATGTCCGAACCAATTAATTTCCAAAGATGAATACGAACGATAAAAATTTTTATCCGTAACAGAACGAATATTGCGGCTGTAATCGTCGCCCAACTTATCAACAGTATACGCAGGACATATTCTATTGTAATCATAACAACTTAAATACCAATTATTTGCCCTGATAGCATCAAGAGATTCGTCGTAAAGTGTTGCTAACAATTCAGCATCAACGGGTTTTAAATTTTTGTCAAGGATTTTCAACTTAATCGTCTCATTTTCACCGGGCTCCAATTTATCGCGGAAACTTTCGTATTTAATGTCGATTTTTTTGTTGGTATACGGCACGCTGATAGAAACAGTTTCATTGAAAAACGTATTATCCTTAACAAAGAAAAATCTCACTGAAATGCCGCCACGGTTTTCTTCAACTATCGGAATTTCAATGGTTTGCGTTTCTTGAGAAAGTTTTATGCGTTTTTGAGGAATCAGCAAGTTGTCGCCCTGAAAAACTTCGTACCAAAGCATAAGATCTTTTTGAGAGGTTCCGAAAACGATTTTCGCTTTTTCTCCCGGCTCACATGTGGGGTTAAAATTATGATACCAAAAATATTTGTTGAAATCCGTTTTTTTGCATTTTTCAGAAACCAAAGTAAATCTTGACTCCGATGTAATTTCGTGATTTTTTGAGTCTTTGGTTTTTAACAAAACGCAATAATTGCCGTCTTCGAGATCCTCAATAAACGACAAATCCGCTTTTTCGGAAGATTTCAAACTCAAGGTTTTAACAAGTTTTTCGTCTTCCAATTTGTATAAATCATTGTCAGGCAATGGATTCAAAAAGTTTTTAAGTTTTTTGACAGAAATTTCAATCTGACATTCCACTGGCGAACCCAAAGCGTTAGAGGCAGAAATTTCAAGTTTCTTAAACGAATTTTGCCCTTTGAAATAAAGATCCGAATTAAGGATTTTTCCCAAGAAAATTCCGGCATAACCTACTGAAACATAATGCGTTTTGGATTGAGTTTCACCATCAGGTGCTGTTACATCAATATCAACACGGTAAGTGAAAGTCAAACCTAAATCCTCCGGTAAACTTTTGTCGGGACGTGCTAAAAATTTCAATTCAAATTCGCCGTTTTCATCGGTTTGAGCTCTGCCGGTTTCGATTAATTTTTCTTGCAAATCATAATAAAAATACCACCAGCCGAAAAATTTCGGAATTCTCGTAACCTTATATTTTACTTCGGCATTTTCGACTTTTACGCCAGAATAAGTTTTAGCAGAACCTTTTACCTTAACATCTTGATTCAAAGCAATTTCGCCCGTTGTCTGGTCAGTTAAAACTTCAAAAGTAGGACGTTTGTATTCTTCCACACTAAACGAGCAGGAAGTGCTTGAAGAATTAACACTAAAGGTGTAATTTCCTAATACAACGGAAGTTCCGAGTTGAAAACTACCGCTTACCGTACCAAATTCATTTGTGGTGAAATCCTTTTCAAAAACTTTTTGACGGTTGATGTCCCTGACTAAAACGGTAATTTTTTTGCCGGAATTAACATTGATTTCTTTTCCTAACTTATCATAACAAAGCACTTTGAAATACACGGTATGTCCGGGACGATACAAAGCTCTGTCAGTGAAAACTTTATAAAAAGTTTCCTTCTGTTTTTCAGACGATTTTGAGAAATAAATATTATCTCTGTCAAGAAAATCCTTATCTTTTTCAACCGTAAAATTAATGGAATAACCTTTGTAATTGCCGACATTGCGGTCAAAAACACAATCGCCGTTTTTGTCGGAAAGTTTCTTGTCCAAAAGCGTCCAAACCCATTTGTTGTTTTTGTATTCCTCGCCCAAAATTTTAACGGTTGCACCCTCAACAGGAAATCCTGATTTTCTATCCAAAACCTTCACCGTAGTTGTTCCGTCCTTGGTATTTTGCGAGGAAACAGCAATAATATCAGTTACTTGAATCAAACTAAAACTAACCGTTCCTTCTTTAAAATTCTTATCATCCGAGATTAAAACAGCGTAATATCCAATACCTGTTGCCGGCAAAGCATACGTAGAATTTGAATATTTATAATCCGAACTTTTCTCAACATTAACATCATAATTTTGAACATCGGACATTGCTTTTTGAAATTTTTCTAAATAATTTTTGTTGTTATAATCAGGAGTTTCAAAAAAATCTTTAGAAATTTTTCCGATTCTAAAATAAACCTTATCAATGTTTTTATGTTTGATGCGGAAAACTATATTGCTTGTATGCGGCAAATATTTTTCGGTTACGCAAGAAAAATCCGGCTTTTCAATGTTGAAAATCATCGCTTTAGCATTGGAATCACTACCAAGAATTTCTTCTGCCTTTTTGTGGGCTTTAACAAAATCCTCCGCGGCGTAATACAATTCGGCAATTTTCCATTTAATAAGTTTTACCTCAGGAAAGTTTGCGTAAGTTTTTTCCATATTCTCCAACGTGGAAAGCAAAACAAAATCCCTATCGGCAAGCGTTGATTGCCTTCTGAAATATTCCAAACGCTTCAAATCGTTGTAAATCAACAAAGACTTGTCAGCATCATCCTTATGGGTATTGATTAATTTTTGATAAATCCAAAACACTTGATAAGAGGACAAATGACCATATATTTTTTCGTCGAATTTAAGATTCAAAAACTCGTTTTGCTCTCCTAACAAGGCTTGGTTGTTATTATCGAAAATATCGTCAAAAACTTCATATCGTGAAGATTCTTTTTTGTAAAATTGTGTCAAAGCCCTATTCAAAAGAAAATCGTAAAGAGTTGAGGCACTTG
This sequence comes from Bacteroidales bacterium, assembly GCA_017544805.1. GTDB lineage: Bacteria > Bacteroidota > Bacteroidia > Bacteroidales > UBA3824 > UBA3824. The sequence continues at coordinate 3,891 of JAFYDK010000001.1, forward strand.
AAAAATCGCTTTTCAAACCCGAGAGAATATCTTTGTAATCTTCTATCTTTTTGGCTTTTAAATCTTCCGCCTGAGCAACCGATTTTTCAAAATGCGCTTTTGCCTCTCTTAAAATCTGCTGCGTAGAATAGGTTTGAAGATTGCCGTCCTTGACATCAACATCGGTACGTTTTGAAATAGCAAAATATTCTTTGTCAAGATAATTCATATAAATCTGACCCAAAACCGAGTGCATGACAGCTTTGTCAGCGGGCGGAAAATTATCAAGTTCGCTTTCCATCTTTTTAAGTTCGGGAAAAAATCCGTCGTCTACGGTTTGGTTCTGATAATCAAGACTATAAATGTAAGTTTTGATTATCTGCGGATAATTCTTGTCTTTTTGAGCGTGGCTTAAAATATCTTTAACTTTTTTGTACGCATCATTTGTTTTGTTTTTGCGTTCGAGTTCCACAACTTGTTTCCAAGCCTCCTCGTAAGAAAATTCACCGCCGGAAAGAGAGAATTTCTCCTTAAAAAAATTTTTTATATCCATAGCTTTCTTGGTGTTAGAATAACTCCTAAAGGCAAAAAGAAACAGCCCTAAGGTTATCACTATTGTTAATAAGATGTATTTTTTCATATCCTGTAAAATAATATAAATATATGAGATTAAACAATGCAAATAAAATAATTTGTTTTAATACATGAAAATTTTTTTAAAGTTTTTACATAAAAGTATTTCAAAAAAATTTGCAAAATCCATTAAAAAACCTTTCCTTTGTGTCCGTTAAAAACAATATGAGGATATTTTTTTCAATTATATTAGTTTTTTTTCATACGATTAACACCCTTGCTCAAAGCTGTAATTTGCCGAAAAACAAGGAGTTGAACAATCGTTTCTCAGACGCAAAAGCCTTAATGCAACAAAACACGGATTTAGGCGTAAAATACATGAACGAAATCATAAAAACTAATCCGAATTATTATCCCGCCTCATTGATTTTAGGAGATTATTATCTGAAAAAAGCCCAAGAATCCGCATTAAGATTTCAAACAAAAACGGCCTTGGAATATGCACAAACAGCGGTTTCAAATCTTAACCTAAGTTATAAGAATTGCAGCGAATACGACAGCAGCCGTGCATCTTATCTTTTGGGCGAAGGATATTACATTTGCAGAAATTTTGAAAAATCGAAGTTCTTTTTTCAAACCTTCTTATCCGCTCAAAACAAAGCCGAAAGCCTTGTTTCAGTGGCTCAAAAACGTATGAAAATGATTGAAGATTATTATGTTTTAATCAACAATCCGATACCGTTCAATCCTAAAATTCTTAAAAACGTTTCAACCAAAAATGATGAATATTTGCCGCTGATTTCTCACGACGGGTCGATTTTGCTTTACACAGTAAGATACGAAAAACGCCCTAACGTTTTCATTGAAGAATTAATGCAAAGCATAAGAAAAGAAAACGAGGAAGGCATAGAGGATTTTTCTAAAGGTGAGAGAATGACAACACCTTTCAACACAGGCAAAATTCAAGGCGGAACTTCCCTGACGATTGACAACCGCATCATGTACATAACTATTTGTAGTCATGAAAATTGCGACATTTATTATTCCAAAAACGAAAAAGGCGTTTGGCAACCTTTAATCAAAATGCCGAACACTGTTAATACCGAATATTTTGAAGGTCAGCCCTCGGTAGATGCCACGGGAAACGTTTTGTATTTTTCGTCAAACCGTCCCGGCGGATTCGGCGGTTACGACATTTATAAAATCGTCAGGAAACATCAAGACTCGCTTTGGAGTGCGCCAATCAACCTCGGAAAAGAAATCAACACCGAATTCGACGAAAAAACGCCTTTCATACATTGCGACAATCAAACGCTGTATTTCTCCTCAAACGGACACGGCGGAGTCGGAGGTTTTGACATTTTTTATTCGCGACAAGACAAAAACGGAATGTTTTCAAAACCTCAAAACATAGGCTATCCGCTTAACAGTCAGAAAGATGAAGTTGCATACATTGTTAGCGCCGATGGCAAAAGAATTTATTTTTCCGCAATGCTTTTAAGCGGTGAAGGCGGTTGGGACATTTACTGCTCTGAACTTACAAAAGAGGCTGCTCCGAGTCAAGTTTTGTTGATAAAAGGAAAAATTACCGACGAGGACGGAAAACCCGTTCCTGAGGTAAACGTAGATTTAACGAGTCTGAAAACTTACGAAACATCTCATAGCGTAACCGATTCCAAAACAGGCGATTATGCCGTTTCGACCCCCGTTGAAAAAGACGAAGATTACATGATGACAATCAAGAAAAAAGGCTTTTTTTATAACGTAATGTTTTACCGTCCCGACTCCTCGAATTATGTTCCCCCTACGATTGAAAACGTTAAATTAGACAGAATAAAAACCGAGGTGCCATATACTTTGGAAAATGTTAATTTCGATTATAATTCGGCAAAACTAACTGAAATCAGCAAAGCATATTTGCATCAATTAGCCTTGTTTTTGAGCGAGTATCCTCAGTACAACATCGAAATTTTAGGTCATACTGACGCAATAGGTACGGAAGAGGAAAACATGATTTTGAGTGAAAAACGCTGCCGGACAGTCGTAAATTACTTAATCATGGCGGGAACGGATTCCAAGCGTTTGACTTACAAAGCTTTCGGAAAATCTCTTCCGATGGCTACAAACGAAACCTCTATCGGTAGGGCTCTCAACCGAAGGGTAGAAATTGTATTAAGCATGAGAAAAAGATGAATAATTCATAATTCACAATTCATAATTATAAAAAAATGTGGTTAGATATTTTATATGTTTTAATCGGATTTGTTCTGCTGATAAAAGGCGGAGATTTCCTCGTAGACGGAGCGGTTTCGATCGCTAAACGTGCAAAAATTTCACCGATGGTAATAGGACTGACAATAGTCGGCTTCGGAACCTCATCACCGGAATTATTGGTAAGTATTCAAGCAGCACTCAGCGGCAGTTCGGGCATTGCGCTTGGAAACGTTGTGGGAAGCAACATCGCAAACATCGCCCTAATACTCGGAACGGCAGCAATCGTAAAAGAATGTGTGGTTCAAAAAATGACTTTAAAAGTTGATATGCCGTTTATGTTCTTGGTTTCAGGACTTTTTGTAGGAATAGCAATGTCGGGAACGATTTCAAGAATAGCAGGCATAATTGGATTTTTGTTGTTGTGCGCTTTCATTATTTGGGAAATAAAACACTATCCGGCTCAAACTACAACGGAAGAAGACGAAAAAGAACCGATGCCTATTTGGAAAGCGTTGATTGTAGTTGTTTTGTCGTTCGGAGCTTTGGTTTACGGCTCTGACAAATTGGTTGAAGGCGCATCAAATATCGCTAAATCTTTAGGTGTTACGGACAGAGTTATCGGTCTTACGATAGTTGCAGTAGGAACTTCGCTCCCGGAACTTTTTGCATCGGTTGCCGCCGCTAAAAAAGGTCAAACCGATATGGCAATCGGAAACGTTGTGGGCAGTGCCATTTTCAATATTTTATCGGTTGTGGGCATTTCAGCAGCAATTTGTCCGATAGAAAATTCCAACGTAGGATTTTTAACTGATTATATCTGCATGGTAGCACTTTCGGGTTTGCTTTGGTTTTTCCTTTCTACAAAACAAACTCTTGAAAGATGGGAAGGCATTACCTTTGTTACGATTTATGCGGGATATATTGCTTTTACGGTAATTTTTAGTTAAAGTTTTTTTGACAAAAGATACAAATTTATTTTACGTAAAATTCGTAACCGTTTTTGCCTTTTATTTTGTACTTTTGCAAAAATTTTAATCGAGAAAAATTATGCAACGCAGTTCTTTCAGCGGGTCGGTAGGCTTTGTTTTGGCAGCGGCGGGAAGCGCCGTAGGATTAGGTAACATTTGGAGATTTCCGTATTTGGCAGCAAAAGACGGCGGAGGTCTTTTTTTGGTGATTTATATAATCCTTGCCTTAACATTCGGGTTTGCACTTCTTACAACCGAAATCGCCATCGGCAGAAAAACCCGCAAAGGTCCGTTGTCGGCTTACAGAAGAATTAATCCGAGATTCAAAAATTTAGGATTAATTGGTTGCATAATTCCGATGATGATTTTACCGTATTACAGTGTCATAGGCGGTTGGGTTATAAAATTTGCAACCGCTTATCTTTCCGGCTGCGGTTTTGAAGCCGCTCAGGACGGATATTTTACGAATTTTATAACTCACAAATACGAAAGTATTATTTTCACAGTAGCATTTCTGCTGCTGACAAGTTTTATAATTTACAGAGGCGTTAACAAAGGTATTGAAAAATTTTCAAAAATTTTAATGCCTTTGTTATTGCTTTTGATAATAGGCATTTCAGTTTTTTCGCTGACAATTCAGCACACGGACTCTTCAGGCGAGGTACGCAGCGGTCTTGACGGTCTGAAAATATACGTTATTCCCGATTTCAAAGATTTAACGTTAGAGAAATTTTCAGTTACGCTGATGGACGCAATCGGACAATTATTTTACAGTCTGAGCATTGCAATGGGAATTATGATTTCTTACGGTTCGTATGTCAAAGACGAAAACAACCTTGTAAAAAGTATCAACAGAATTGAAATTTTTGACACGGCGGTTGCATTTTTGGCAGGAGCAATGGTAATTCCCGTAGTTTATGTTTTTGCGGGTTATGAGGGAATGACAGCCTCTGGTCCGGGATTGGTTTTTGTCAATATTCCTAAAATTTTTGCCGAAACGGGACAAATCGGAAATCTGCTCGGAGCGGTATTTTTTACAATGGTATTATTTGCGGCTTTAACGAGCGCAATTTCGATTTTGGAGGCAATAGTATCAAGTTTTATGGACAAATTCGGTTATTCAAGAAAAAAATCCGTTGTCGCTGAAACTTTAATAGCATTGTTTTTTGCGATTTTGGTTTGTCTGGGTTACAATGCGTTGTATTTTGAATTACCGCTACCAAACGGAACTAATGCACAAATCCTTGATTTAATGGATTATATCAGCAATAATATACTTATGCCGATAACTGCTTTGCTCACTTGCATCCTCATCGGTTATATTGCAGGACCTGAAAAAATTATTTCAGAGGTTACACGAAACGGCGAAATTTTTTCAAGAGAAAAACTTTACAGGGTCATGATAAAATATATCGCTCCACTATTATTGTTTTTATTATTGTTAAAATCAATCGGATTATTGTAAAAAAAAGCGGAATATGATATCACATCACATTCCGCCCAAAAAAAATGAAAAATGAAAATGACAAATATTTATTTACTTTTAGTTTAAAAATACCGTTAAAAGATATTTCATAAACCGTGCCATTTTTTAAATTTCATCTTCAATAATTTCGATTTTTTATAAAAGAAACCTTTATGATAACATAATATCCAATATGTCAAAAACGGAAAATATAACGCTTGCCAAACCGTTAAAAGTACCGAAAGCCACATTAACTCTTGACAAATCGTCTTTAGAAACGATTTTGTGCTGACGGAAAAGCAGCAGCAAAAAAATACTTGCGCCTATTGCATAAAAAATTCCGGCTTTTTGCATATAACCGATAACAATAATTAAGACCGCTGTCAAAATATGGATAACAGCCGAAAGTTTCAACGCTCCTGAAATTCCTAAAGCCTGAGGTACGGAATGAAGATTGTTTTGAGTATCAAAATCAGCATCTTGAAGCGAATAAATTATATCAAAACCGCCGCCCCAAGTCAAAACCAAAAAGAAATACATCAAAGGCAACAAAGCCCATTGACCCGTTACGGCTAAATAAGCTCCAAGAGGTGCCAATGCCATTCCCGCCCCCAAAACAAAATGACACAAAGAGGTAAACCGCTTTGTATAACTATAAAACATAACGACAAACAATGCAACAGGCGATAAGAAAAATACAGTTTGATTGATAAAATATGTCGTTACGACAAAGGCTAAAGCATTGATTATAACAAAAATAAGAGCATTTTTAGGAGAAATTTTTCCAGAAGGAATTTCTCTTACCTTTGTTCTCGGATTTTTAACATCGACATCTCTGTCAAGATAACGGTTAAAACCCATTGCTGTGTTGCGGGCAAAAACCATACACAACAAAACCTCAACAAATAAAATCCACGTAAAATTTCCTTCAGGAGATTTTACAGCAAGAAAAAAGCCGCAGAGCGCAAACGGCAAACAAAATACCGTGTGCGCAAAGCGGACTAATTTAAAGTACTTTACTATGTTTTCTAACATTTTCTTTTCACAAGAATTAATCTTCAAGAGCAGTTTCAGACTCTTGATCTTGAGCCTCAGTCTTCGGCTCTTCGTCTTTTTTGTTGCGGTCAGAAATCATGTTAAGGAAACCGACTTCCCTTTCCGTCAAAAATCTCCAACGTCCTCTTTGAAGACCTTTTTTGTCAAGACCTGCAAACATAATACGGTCAAGTTTTTTAACATCGTAACCCAAAGCTTCAAAAATTCTGCGGACAATTCTGTTTCTGCCCGAGTGAATTCTAACCATAACTTCAGCTTTGGAATTTTCGTTTGCATAACCAACCTCGTCTGCGTTGATAAAACCGTCTTCCAAATCAAAACCTTCAGCAATTTTGTCCAAATCCGCTTTCGTAACGTTTTTGTCCAAAGTTACGTGATAAATTTTTTGAACCTCGTTTGAAGGGTGCGTAAGTTTTTTAGCCAAATCACCGTCATTTGTAAAAAGAAGTACACCCGTTGTATTTCTATCAAGTCTTCCCACAGGATAAACTCTCTCCTTGCAAGCGCCTTCAATAAGTTCCATAACGGTATTTCTTGCGTGGGGATCTTTCAAAGTCGTGATATAATCTTTCGGTTTGTTGAGCAAAAGATAACGTTTGTGTTCGGGTTTTACAACCATTCCGTTGTATTTTACCTCGTCCGAAATATTGACTTTAACACCCATTTCGGTAATGGTTTCGCCGTTTACTTGAACCATACCGGCTTTAATCATTCTGTCAGCCTCACGTCTTGAACACATTCCGCTGTTAGAGAGGAACTTATTAAGACGGATTTTACCGTCGTTTTCGATGTAATCGTCCTCACTTTCTACGGCTGCATCAAACGAACGCTGTTTTCTGTCGGAATGATCCCAATATTTTTTGTGATGATAACCTTTCTCGTCTACGGTGTATTTTGAACCGGATTTTCCGTAATTTGGTTTGCGTTTTTGATAATTGCCTTGACCATAACCCGGATTGCCGTAATTATTACCGCCACGGTCATAACCGTAACCGCCCTGACCTTGGTAATTATTGTTGTTATTACCTCTGTAAGGAGCATAACCGCCGTCTTGATTGCGATTGTTGCCGGGTCTGCCACCGTAATTATTGCGCTGGGGACCGTTGCCATAATAATTGTTTTTCGGATAACTCTTTTTATAACCTTGGTTTCCGTAGTTTCCTCCGCCGTTTTGAGGACGGTAATTGTTGTTAGGACGCTCTGAATAACCGTTGTCCTGACCTTGGAAGCCACCTTCACGATTGGGTGTAGAAGAATAGCCACCGTTACTATTGTAAGGTGTACGGTTGCCTTGACGATAAATCCTCGGTCTCGAACCAAAAGGACGTCCGCCTTTCTGCGGTGCGCGGGAACCATTGTCCTGATAATTGGAATTGCCGCGATTGTTGTTATTTTCCATTGTCTTTATAAATAATCAAAAATTTAATAAATTTTTTACCGCACAAATTTAATTTAATTATTTCGGATTTTAATAAAAAAAATCAGTTTTTTTTTATTAATTTTGTCTTTTGAAATGATATTCCCCCACCGAAAACAAAATTTCGGCACTAAAATCTTGAAATTCAAGCTTTTAAATATTGGGTTTTTTTAGTTAATATAAATTTAAGAAAGGCTGATATGTCTATAGAAATATTAAAAATGCTGATACAAAATGCCTGTTCAGACGGCTCAATCAGCGAAAACGACAGAAAACTGCTCGAAAAAAAGGCTCCGGAAGCAGGAGTTTCACTTGAGGAATTAAACTCAATGATTGAAAACGAAATCAACAAACACAACCAAAGTTCGGGTTTCGTAACCGCGGAAATTCCGCAAGACAACTCTTCATCATCGGGTTTTGTAACATCTGAGGAGAATAATACATCCTCTTCATCGGGTTTTGTAACGGCAGAAGACAGCAATAATACATCTTCAACTTCGTCGGGATTTGTAACGGCAGAGGATTCTCCTTCTAACGAACCGAAAGTTCAGCAACAAACCGTCATTACTCCCACTTTTGACGACAAATTAACTGACATTCAAGAGCTTTCCTCACAAGGTGCGATGAGTAAGGTTTATAAAGGTAAACTTTACGGCAAGTGGATTATCGTTAAAAGGATAAAACCTGAATTTAAAGACAATGCGCAATACCGCAATCTTTTTATGAAGGAGTTTGACAACTGCTACGGTCTTGACCACGAAAACATCGTAAAAATTCTTGACAAAGGCGAAGACTCAGAAGGTCTTTATTATACAATGGAATATGTTGACGGCAGAAGTCTGAGCGATTGTATTAAAAACGGAGAATTAAAAAACGAAAGACTTATAAAATCTGTTATAAAACAGCTTTGCAGTGCCTTGAGTTACGTTCATAAAAAGCAAATCGTACACCGTGATTTAAAACCGGACAACATAATGATAACTTACCGCGGTGATAATGTTAAAATTTTGGATTTCGGCATCGCCTACACGGACAGTTATGAGGACAACCTCGTAAAAGTCGGCACGCCAAAATATGCCGCCCCCGAACAAATGGGCAAAGGCAATCTCGTAGACCAAAGGGCAGACATTTACGCCGTAGGACTCATTTTGCTTGAAATGGCAACAGGAAGTCTTGAAGACAGACACGCCGAAACTGTTAAAAATCCGAATTTCAAACTCGTTATCAACAAAGCCACGGAAACAGCTCCCGAAAACCGTTACCACGACTGCGAGGAATTGTTGGAGGATTTAAACAAGACGATTGTAATTCCCGTTACGCCTAACGAAAAGGCTGAAACTACGCCTCAAACACCCGAGCAGAAAAAAGTTCCAGTTCCGCCGGTTATGAAACCCTCAGAAAAAGAGGAAGTTACCTCCATTGAAGAGGAAAAGAAGAAAAAAAACATTTTACCTATTATAATAGCGGCAGTCGTTCTTTTGGGATTAGGTTTAGGCGTTTGGTTTTTCCTTAACAAGAATAAAGCACCGAAACAAGAGCAAACTGAACAAACTGAAGAAACGCTTCAACCCGTAACTGACAATCAAAAACAAGACAACAATCAACAAGGCGGCGGCTCACACGTTCAAAAACCAGATAACGGGGACAACAATATTCCCTCAAAAGAGGAAATCAAACAAAACGAAGAAGACTCAGAATTAAAAGAACTTTTAGCCGAGGCTGAAAGAATTATGAAAGAGGAGAAAAACATCGTTAAAGCCAAAGAAAAATACGAGGAAATCCTCAAAAAGAAGAAAAACAACGAAGCCGAAAGCGGTCTTAAAGAATGTGAAAAAATCATCAACGACTCTCAGTTAGGAAATTTGACACAAACGGAAAAAGACGGCAAAATCGGATTCAAGGATCAAAACGGCAATGTCGTAATCGACTACCTTTATGACAACGGCTCGTATCAAAAAGCGGCTCAGGGACATCTTCAAGACAATCTCTACGCTTTGAAAAAAGACGGCAAATGGGGCGTTATCGACAACAAGACAAAACTTCCTGTTACCGAATTCAAATACGAAAGTGCCGCAGCCGTAAAAAACGGTTTCAATCTTAAAATCAGCAAAGGCAATTCCGATCAGTTGAGATATGCAGATGGAAAAATTACGATTAAAAACGTAAGATTTTAAGTTAGGAGAAACAAAAAAAAATGTTGGCATTAAAACTTTTTTGGGCATTTTTTAAGATCGGAGCTTTTACTTTCGGCGGCGGTTACGCCATGATTTCGATGGTAAAAAATGCCTTAGTAGACAAAAACAAATGGATGAACGAAGACGAGTTTTGGGAATGTATTACGTTAGCGCAATCACTTCCGGGCGTTTTTGCAATCAACATGGCTTTGTATACGGGTTTTAAAATTTCAGGGAAATCAGGAGCAGCCTCAGCTATGGCAGGGGCTGCTTTGCCGTCTTTGATAATAATCGTAATAATCGCGGCTTTCATCGAAAACATCAATGGCTATCAGACTGTTAAAGATATTTTTTCAGGAATACGACCGTGCGTTATCGCCCTTATTTTGGTACCCGGATTAACAATGCTGAAAAAAGCCAAACTCACAAAACAGACTTTTTGGATTCCTGTTTTGTCATGCGTTTTGGTATGTTTCTTAGGCGTTTCACCCGTTTATATTATCATAGCAGCAATTTTAGCCGGAATTTTCTGGGCTAAAACCATAATTAATAAAACTTCCGAAAAAAAATGATATATCTTCAGTTGTTTTGGGTATTTTTCAAAATAGGCTTGTTCGGTTTTGGCGGCGGTTACACGATGGTTTCGATGATAAGAATGGAGGTCGTGGACAATTATACTTGGATGAGTGCAGCTCAATACGCTGATTTGTTGGCTCTCTCGCAAATGACTCCCGGACCGATTTCGATAAATGCCGCAACTTACGTCGGCTTTACTCAAGCGGGAATTTTAGGTTCTATTTTGGCGACAATGTCGCTATGTCTGCCCTCAGTATTGTTGATGGGACTCGTAACGGCACTATTTTTCAAACACAAAGAATCGCCTTTCGTAAAAAAACCGATGGAAATAATGACTCCCGTTGTAGCGGGTCTTATAATTGCGGCCGCACTTATGATGTGCGACAAGGAAAGTTTCACCTCGGTTTTGAGTTTTATAATTTTTGCGGGAACTGCAGCCATACATTATTTTTTTAAGACAAATCCTATTCTTCTGATTATAATAGCCGGAGTTTTGGGCTGGCTCAACGGAATATTTTTCCCGATGCAATAAAAAAATAACACAAAAATTTTAATTTTTTTTAAAAAAAATTCATCTTTTATTTTACTTTTTTGAAAAAAGTATTTACATTTGCGCTACTCAAAAAAAATCAAATATACAAGGTCTTAACAAAAAATGTTACAGTATTCCATTGCCGACATTTCCCAAATCACGGGCATAAAGACATTTACGCTCAGGGCTTGGGAAAAACGTTATGGCATTATCGCACCCCAAAGGACGGGTACGAACATCAGAAAATACGGAGAAGCCGATCTGCACAGATTACTTGCAGTTTCGGCTTTAGTAAAAAAGGGGTATAAGATTTCCGAAGTCTGCGATTTTTCGGGCGAGCAAATCCGTGAAAAATTAGGTACGGTATTTGCTACTCAAAACACGCATGGCAAAATCGGACAATTAATGAAAATGTCGCAGACATTCGACGAAAAAAATTTCGACAAGACTCTAAAACACGAAATCATAGAGTCGGGAATCGGGAGTGCAATTCAGAATATTATCGTGCCTTTTATGCAAGAGGCGGAAAATCAATGGATTGCAGATGCCGATTTTTTGTGTATCAAACAGTTTGCATACGACTTGATACGCCGCCGCTTAATTGTAGCCTCAGATTTGGAGGAAAAAGAGAATGCCGAAAAGATTTTGATTTTTTCGCCGCTGAAAGACCCCGGAGAATTAACGCTGCTAATTACCGACTATATAATCAAAAAGTGCGGTAAATCAACAGTTTATTGCGGAGAAAATATTCCCGTTAAACAGGTTAAAAAAGCGTATGAAGTTTCCTCTTGCAAGAAAATCATGCTTATCGGCAAACTGACCGATTCGGCAGAAGATTTGCAAAAAACAATCGAAAATTTCGACAAGGAATTTCCTAACGCTCAAAAAACCGTACTCCACAAAAATTCGGAAGATTTAACGGACAAATTTCCGCAAATAGATTTTGTGTGCGGCGTTGAAGATTTGAAACAATATCTTAATGAGCCTTGATACTTCCATAAAATATCTTAGCGGTGTAGGTCCAAAAAAGGCTGAAAATTTAGCCAAAGAGTTAAATATCAACACTTTTGAGGACTTGGCTTATTATTTTCCATACAAACATATCGACAAAAGTAAATTTTATTTTACAACCGATATTACCTCTGATGCCGTTGCCATTCAGCTCAAAGGCGTCATAAATAATTTTAGGATGGAAGGTAAAGGCGCCAAACAAAGGCTCACGGCAAAATTTTCGGACGAAAAAGGAAGCATACAACTCATTTGGTTTCAAGGAATTAAATGGGTTATGGACTCTATTGTCCAAGGCAAAGAATACATTATCTTCGGAAAACCCTCTTTCTATCAAGGCTGGTCAATTGCGCACCCCGAAATCGAAGACCCGATGAAAAATAAAGGCACTATCCCTATAAAATTTTATCCGCAATATTCGACTTCGGAAACCTTAAAAAACGGCAAAATAAATTCACGCGCAATCGCCGCCCTGCAAAAAAACTTGTGGTCGGTTCTAAAAAATACCGACATCAAGGAAACTTTACCGGGGTATATTATCAACAAATATCATCTTATGCCGCTTTATGAGGCGTTAAGAAACATACATTTTCCCGTTTCGGAGGATGCGTTAAACAAAGCCCGTGCAAGATTGAAATTCGAGGAACTGTTTTATATTCAACTAAATATACTAAAGTTCAAAACCGAAAAACAGCAAAAATCACAAGGTTTTGTCTTTAAGAAAATCGGTGATATTTTCAATACTTTTTATAAAAATTATTTACCGTTTCAGTTAACAGGAGCGCAAAAACGCGTCATAAAAGAAATCCGCAACGATTTTCTTTCAGGGCGTCAGTCCAACCGCTTGATTCAGGGCGATGTAGGTTCGGGAAAAACCCTCGTGGCTTTGATGTGTATGTTAATTGCAATTGACAATAATTTTCAAACCTGCATGATGGCTCCGACCGAAATTTTGGCGCATCAGCATTTTCAAACAATTAAGGATTTTTTAAAAGATATGCCCGTAACGGTTGAAATTTTAACGGGAACATCAACAAAAAAACAACGTCAAAAAATCCATGAAAGTCTTGAAAACGGCACTCTGAATATCCTTGTCGGCACTCACGCTTTAATTGAAGACGATGTTGTTTTTCAAAATCTCGGACTTGCCGTCATTGACGAACAACACCGTTTCGGCGTGGCTCAAAGGGCAAAACTTTACGGAAAAAATTCCATTCTTCCGCCCCATGTTTTAGTTATGACAGCAACGCCGATTCCAAGAACCTTATCAATGACACTTTACGGAGATTTGGACATTTCCGTTATTGACGAACTTCCTCCGGGAAGAAAACCGATAAAAACCGTTCATTCTTACGACTCAAAAAGACTGATGGTTTTTAAATTCTTAAAAGACCAAATTGCTTTAGGGCGTCAGGTTTACATAGTTTATCCGCTGATTGAAGAAAGCAAAAACTTTGATTATAAGGATTTAACGGACGGTTATATTTCCATAACACGAGCCTTTCCTCAGCCTCAATACAACGTCAGCATGGTTCACGGAAGATTGAAACCGGACGAAAAAGAGTTTGAAATGCAACGTTTTATCAAAGGCGAAACTCAAATAATGGTGGCAACAACTGTCATCGAGGTCGGTGTTAATGTGCCTAATGCAAGCATTATGGTAATCGAAAGTGCTGAAAAATTCGGACTCTCACAACTTCATCAGTTAAGAGGCAGAGTAGGCAGAGGAGATTATCAAAGTTATTGTATATTAATGAGTTCGTTCAAACTCTCTGCCGATGCAAGAAAACGTCTTGACATTATGTGCGAAACCACTGACGGTTTCAAAATTTCGGAAGAGGACTTAAAACTCAGAGGCCCGGGCGACATGGATTCAACACAACAATCAGGAACGCCCATGCAACTGAAAATAGCCGATTTAATTCACGACGGGGGACTTTTAAACATCGCCCGCAATGAGGCTCTTGAAGTTTTGGAAAAAGATCCGTCGCTTTCTTCTCAAGAAAACCAAATTTTGAAAAAACGTCAAATTGCTATCTTCAACAAAGAACAGCACTGGTCAAGAATTTCGTAAAAAGGAAAATTTTTTTTTCAATGAACCCTGCATTGCAATATAAAAAGTATATTACGGTAATTTTTATTTGCTTTTTAATGCTGATAAATTTCAACGCAAAAGCAGAATATCCGTATCAGGTGCTTGATAGTTTATGCGCCTTGCAACGCAGTGTGCAGGACACGGCTCAAAGGTTAGATGTATTATACAAAATTTATCGTATGCATTACAACCTTGACAGCGTTGAAAAATATGCAATTCTAAGTTTCAGACTTGCGGTAAAGTCAAAAAACGAAGATCAAATTGGTAATTCCGCTAATGTTTTGGGTTGGATAAAGTTTCAAAAAAAGAAATTCATTGAGTCGGCTAAATTTTACAAAATTACAATTAATATTTGCAACAAAAAAGGCAATTTAAGGGGCGAGGCTAATGCGCTTTCGTGCTTAGGCAACGTGTATCTGTGTTCCCTTAATTACGAAAAAGGAATGAAACTACTTTTAAAATCACTCCAAATTTTTTCGGATTTAGGCGATACGGCAATGATTTCGTCAGTTTACCGCGGAATAGGAAGTTCATGTTTGGAATATCAACTCTACCAAAGCGGTGAAAAATATTTTACAAAAGCTTTGGAGATTGATTTGAAAAATGAAAACCCCAAAGCAATAGGCAGGGATTATTTAAAACTCGGACTTTGTGCCTTGTATTCAGCAACTCAGAAAGATACCGCAAAAAAATCCCTCGCAAGAAAATTTTTTCATTTAGCCTACAATTATACCAAAGAAAACAACGATTTCATTTACAACGTTCAATCGGCATTTCATCTTTCGCTGATGTACGCTGAACTTGCAGGCTATTCCAAAAATTGGAATTATGCCGACAGCAGTATAGTTTTCTTCAACGAATGTAAATTTTTAGCGCATAATATCGGGTACAAAAATTACGAAGAAAATTTTGATTTGCCTCATGCCGAACACCTAATGTTAGCCGGAGCGCACGAAAAAGCATACGAAATTTTGGTCAATTTTTCAAAACGCAAAAAACTGTCATATTCCCAATATGAAACTCTTTCCAAAGCACTTGAATTGTATTTCCACTTTTCAAAAGACTATAAAGGATGGCTTTACTACATAGAAAGTTCTGATCATTGGCATAGAAAACTTTACATCGAAGAATACGGTGTAAAATTTGAGCTTATGAGTTGGGAAAACGACCTTGCAATCCGCCTCAAAGAATACGAAAAAAACAAAATAAACAGGAATCTTGAAATACAAAGAGAGCAAATTCACCATGAATTATTGCGCAAAATTATGACATATTTAATTTTGCCGATTTTTTTCGTAACTATCACGTTTATAATCTTTTACATACGTAACAACCGCCTAAATGAAGTCCTTAAAAAACAAAAGGAAAAGATTTTGAGTGCCAATAATATGCTTGCCATTTTCAACGATGAAATTAGGGAACGCAGTATTGAACTCGAAACCCAAACAAAAGAAATCAAACGTCAAAGAAATAAACTTGCAAGCATAAATTTAAGGATTGTTCTTAACATGGAAATTGCAGGCAGACTTCAGCAATCGGTTGTCATTTCGCCCGATAGTTTAAGGAAAATTTTTAACGGTGCTTTTGTGGTTTGGCGGCCTTTAGATACTGTCAGCGGAGATTTTTATTGGGCAACCGAAATTGAAGGCGTAAAATTTGCCGCTCTTGCCGATTGCACCGGTCACGGTATTCCGGGAGCGTGTCTGAGTATGTTAGGAACGGCACTTTTAAACGGAATTGCGGCAAGAATCAACGTTAAAACAGCAAAAGCCTCCGATATTTTAAACAAGCTGAAAACCAGAATCCGTCAATCGCTTTCGCAAGGAATACCTTTGGACGGCGACGAGGTACACGATGGAATGGATATTTCGCTCTGCATTATTGACGAGGAAAACGACAGACTCTCATATTCAGGAGCTTACCGCCCGCTTTGGACTATTAAAAACAATAGTTTAACGGAATGGAAAGCTGACAGAATATCGGTTGCCATAGATCAAGACCATGACGGAGATTTTTCGGACAATGAAATGAAATTAAGCGAAATTCAATCTTTATATATGTTTTCGGACGGCATAACCGATCAGTTCGGAATCATGGATGGAAAACTGTTAAAATTCAAACACAAAAGGCTCAGAAATTTAGTTGAAGAGATTTTCAACGAACCAAGTATATGTCAAAAACAAAAAATCGAACAAGCCATTGACAATTGGGCAAAAGACACACCACAAACCGATGATATTTTAGTCGTCGGTATAAAATTTGCATAACTTTTAATTTTAATTAAAACCATAAACTGTTATGATCAGAATAAAAAATTTCGACCAAAATTTCAAGACAAAACTTTACGAAAAAGTATCGTTAATTGAAAGTAAATCGGGCACGGAAGCCGTCGTAATAATAAAAAATTCCTCAGGAAATTATTTCAGCAGAGTTTTAGCTGCCTCGGGAATATTTTTTATATTACTCCTATCCTACTTCATGCTCTCTCCCATAGAATATGACCCGTATTCTATGTACATAATTTCGCTACTGAGTTCGGTAGCGGTATTCTGCATTTTATATTTTATACCCGGACTGCAATTTTTTTTAATTTCCGAAAAAACGAAGAAAAAAAATACAGAAATCCATGCAAGGGCATTGTTTCAAAAGGCTCAAATGTACAAAACCCAAAATCACATTGCGTTTTTGGTGTATTTTTCGCTTTTGGAAAAAAAATCATATTTCTTGACAGATTACGGAATCAACCTCATCATGGACGATGACGAAATCAAAAACATCTCTGAAAAACTACAAAAAGCTTTAAAAGGAAAAAATCCTAAGGATGATATTCTCAAGGCTTTGGACGAAATAGCAACCGTTATGGAAAAATACATTCCCCGTCCCGAAGACGACATCAACGAGTTGCCAGACGATTTAGACGTTGAACTTTAACCCATAAAAAAAAGAGTTTACTATGAAAAACAACGTTTTAAGAAAAATATTAAAATGCTTTGCCGTAATTTTAGCGGTATCGTGCATATTTGTTTTAACAAGTGATTCAGCATTTTCACGACCGGGCGGCGGACACGGTTTTTCCGGTGGTAGAGGCTTTGGCGGAGGAGGCTTTAGAGGCGGTGGTTTTAGAGGCGGTTACAGCGGAGGCATAAGCGGAGGTTATCCAATTTTCAACACGGGAGATTACGATACGGATTATCTGCTTACTGTTTTAGCATTTATCTTGGTCTCGGTAATAACATATCCGCTTTATAAAACGTTTTCCGAACGCAACAAAGAATTTTACGACGAAAAATACGGGGCTAAACCAACGGAAGAAATCTTAAAGAAAAACAGAGGTTCTCTCAACAGCCGCCTGAAAAGGTTAATACAAAGCGACCCCGAATTTTCCAAACCGATATTTTTGGATTATGCCGTAATGCTTTATAATAAGTATTACATTTCGCAAGGCACGGCTAAAATGAAAGAACAAATAATTCCGTTCTTCAAAGATTCCTGTCTTCCAAAAGAAATCAAAAAATATTCTGAAATTACAATCGGAGTCGCTGATATTAAAAACATTGAGTTCAAAAATGACAAATGTAATATTCACGTTGGTTTTATTGCAAGTTATACCTGCAAAAATGCCGTTAACAACAAAGCATTCCGTTATAATGTAACCGAAGAATGGATTTTTTCAAGGAAAAACGGTGTTTTAACGCACAAGCCTGAAGGTTTCGGAATTTTAAGATGTCCTAACTGCGGCGGCGCATTGGAGTTCTCTGACTGCGGAAAATGCAAACACTGCGGCACTAAAATTAATTTTCAAGCCGGACAATGGATTGTCAGCAGAATATCCGTTATGAGTTTTGAAAAAATTACCGCTGAGGAACTTTTGACTTACTGCGAAGAAAGCGGCACTAATTATCCGACGGTTTGTAACGATAATATCAACGAACTTGAAAAACAATTTTCCTTAGCTCATTCGGAATTGTACAAAAATTTCAAGGAGTTCTCCCAAAAAGTCGTTATACCATATTTTCAAGAAATTTATAAACATTGGTCTGAGGGAGAATGGGACAAAGCACGTCATCTGCTCTCGGACAGACTTTGGAACAATTATGAAATTAACCAAAATCAATATAAGGAATTCGGTTATTTCAACAGGTTAAAAAATGTACACATTATAAAAATCCATACCGTAAATTATGAAACCGACAAAAATTACGAAGCCGTTACGGTAAGAATTTATGCAAAATGTTTAGACTATATCGAAGACTCTTTAGGCAACCTCATAGCCGGTGATAACGAAATAGAAAGATCTTTTTCGGAATATTGGACTTTCGTGGCTAACAAAAATGCAAAATTACAAGATAGAGATTTAGCCAAATGTCCCTCATGCGGTGCCCCAATCGAAAAAATCGGTAATTCAGGCATTTGCGAATATTGCAACTGCAAAATAACCGACGGAAATTTCTCTTGGGTTCTATTTTCAATCACTCAAGACGAGGTCTATACGGGATAAAGGCATAAAATTATTTTTTTATTCCTAAAAAGTTTTCTATTTTTGCCAAAAGTTTAAAAAAAAACATTTTTTTTGATATGTGCGGACAACATAGAATAGCAGTCGTGGGCGGCGGCAGTTGGGCTACGGCTTTGATTAGCGTTTTGACCAACAATGTCAAAGAAGGCAATAAAGTAAATTGGTATCTTAGAAAAAAAGAACATATTGACTATGCTATCAAGCACGGTCAAAATCCGAAATATCTCAATTCGTTGATTCTTGATACCAACAAACTTGAGTTTTACAACGACCTTACCCAGATAATTAAAAATTCTGACACTTTGGTCTTTGCAGTGCCTTCGGCTTTCATCGAAAGCACCATGAAACAATACGAGGGAACATTGGAAAATCATGTCGTAGTCTCGGCTATCAAAGGTATGATTCCCGACAAAAATATAATTATGGCGGACTTTTTCCGTGATAATTATAAAGTAAACCTTGAGAAAAATTTCTGCGTTTTGGCCGGTCCTTGTCATGCAGAGGAGGTTGCACTTCAAAGATTAAGCTATCTGACAATTGCCTCCAAAGACCTCAACACGGCGGAAGACATAGCTAACTGCTTGGAATGCAGATATTTAAAAACGTCAATCACGGACGATATTTACGGAACGGAATATGCTGCGGTACTAAAAAACGTTTTCGCAATAGCAGCCGGCGTTTGCACGGGTTTGGGCTACGGCGACAATTTTTTGGCAGTCCTGATGTCAAATGCAATCCGCGAGATGAAACGTTTTGTTGATACAGTTCACCCGATTAACCGCGACATCAAATCCTCGGCATATTTAGGCGATTTGCTCGTTACGGCTTATTCAAAATTCAGCCGGAACAGAACCTTAGGCGTAATGTTAGGACAAGGTTATTCGCTTCAGAGTGCGCTTTTGGAAATGAAAATGGTGGCGGAAGGTTTTTACGGAAGCAAATGTATTTACGAGGTCAATCAAAAATACAACATAGATTTGCCGATATGCACCGCAGTTTACAACATTCTCCACAAAGGAAATCCCGTCGGATTTGAGATAAAATTATTAATCGACAAAATTCGATAAGTATTAAAAAACATTAAAAAGCGGTTAAAAAGAAAATTTTTAACCGCTTTTTGTCATGTTTATCACAAAGGTTACTTATATTTGCAGTAGATTTTATTTTCAGTATTAACGAAATGGATATAAACGAAACTGAATTTGAGGAAATACGCCCTTATTACGACAGCGAAGTTGATGGGGCAATATCAAGACTTCTGAATGAATCCGGCTTTAGAAAGACCGTGAAGTATTTTTTCCCAGACGTTCCTTTTGAAATGGTAGAAAATATGCTTCGTAATATTCATACAATCAAGGACTTTCAGACACAGTTCATTGCAAGACTCGTCAACGGAATAGAAAAAAAATACACCTCAGGCGTTACTTTTTCGGGACTTGAAAATATTCCCGAAGGTAAGGGCTATTTAATCGTGTCAAACCACCGCGACATAATACTTGATTCGGCATTTTTGAACACGTATTTGGCTCAGCACAACAGAGAAACTTCGGAAATCGCAATAGGCTCCAACCTCTTGATTTTTCCGTGGATAACCGATATGGTAAAACTCAACCGCACATTCGTAGTAAAACGCAATCTTTCCGTTAAAGAATTGATGGTAAGTAGTTTGGTACAGTCAAAATACATCCGTCACACGATTATTGACAAAAAAACCTCTATTTGGATTGCTCAAAGGGAAGGCCGCACCAAAAACGGCGACGATAAAACTCAAGGCAGCGTTTTGAAAATGTTCAATATGGCCGCTCAAGGCGACGTAATTTCTTCGCTTTCGGATATGAACATTGTTCCAATGAGTATTTCTTACGAATACGATCCCGTTGATATTTATAAAGTTATCGAACAATACAACAAAAAAGTGGATTCCACTTTCAAGAAAAACAAAGTCGATGACGTTTCTGGTATGCGCAACGGCATAACGTGTGAAAAAGGACGTGTTAATATTCATTTAGGCAAACCTATCAACGAAGACCTTTTGAAAATGCCCAAGGCGGCTAACAAAAATCTTCAATACGACGAAATTGCAAAACTCATTGATAAAAAGATTTACCAGGGCTACGTTCTTTATCCGATAAATTACGTAACTGCCGATATTTTAAGCGGTTCTAACAAGTTTTCTGACAAATACACAGCTCAAGAAAAGGAAAAAGCCGTAAATTATATCGAAACTCAAGCCAAAAACTTTTCGGGCGATATACAAATGCAAAAAGAAATGTTGATGCAGATTTACGCAAATCCTGTTTTCAACAAATTAGGACACTAAGAGAAAAAAACTTTAGAAAAAAAATGGAAGAAATTTTCATCGTAAAAATAGGCGGCAAAGTCATTGACAACGAAGATGCACGCAACGAATTTTTGTCAAAACTTGCAAAAATCGGCAAGAATATAATACTCGTTCACGGCGGCGGAAAAGTTGCCAATCAAGTGCTTTCAAGCATGGGAATCGAACCCAAAATGATAAACGGAAGAAGAATTACCGATGCTGAAACTTTGAAAGTCGTTACGATGGTTTATACGGGTCTTATCAACAAAACTATAACGGCCAAATTGAATTCCCTATCAAGAAAATCCGTAGGATTGTCAGGCGTTGACGGAGTTTTGCTTGATGCCGTAAAACGTCCCGTAAAAGATATTGATTATGGTTTTGCCGGCGATATTGAGGCTCAAGGCGTTAATACGGATTTGCTTTTAAACTTGGTTAAAAGCGGTTACACGCCCGTTATCGCAACAATTGCCGCAGACAAAAACGCTCAACTGCTTAACATCAACGCCGATACGGTTGCCTCAACGATAGCTGCCGGACTCGCTAAAAAAGCAAACGTAAATTTGTTTTTCTGCTTTGAAAAGAAAGGCGTATTGATGAATGCCGAAGACGATAACAGCGTTATCAAACTTCTTAATTCGGAAAATTATCCCGAACTTTCAAAAAAAGGTATTTTCTCTGAAGGCATGATTCCGAAACTCGAAAACGCTTTCAAAACTATAAATCAAGGCGTTAAAAAAGTTATTATCGGAAATTCCAACGATATTGAACAATTTTTCCAAGAAAATCACGCAGGAACTTTAATCTGCTAAAAATTAAAAAAAAACACAACCGCAACTCAAGGCACAGATTTTGAAAGTCATTTTTTTAGAATAAATAAAAATCTGACACAAAATGAAAAAGATTATTTCTTTAATGCTTTGGGTTGCGGCTGTTTTGTTTTCCGGCTGCAACGGCTCCAATCAAGACGAGAGCCTTAGGCGCATAAAATCTAAAGACGGCAAATACAGCGTTCTACTTCCCGAAAATATGCACGAACTCAAAGGAAACGGTTTGAACGAGGCAGCCGTCATGCAATACGGCGACTTAAAAAGCGGAATTTCGTTTATGGTAATCGAAGACGACGTCCAAGAATACAAAAAAGTCATAGACACAAATATCGAAGATTTTCAAATGATGTCGTGTTTTGATACCACCAAAACCAAAGATATTTATGGTTTGAAAGGTTACGAATTTTTGATAATGCAACTCGCAAAAGGCAAAGTTGAGGATTTGACAATCGAAACAGAAATGGACGAAGATACTGTTATAAACGGTATTGACGCAAGAATTATCGAATACAAAGAAAAAATCAAAGGCGACAAATCTTACATAATACTTTGTTTTTATAAGAGCAAGGACAAAATGTTTCAAGTCTATGCGATGACAAGTCAGAAAAAAATCGCCGACAACAAACAATCAATGCTCGAAATGGTAAAATCATTGGAAATTTATTAAAAAAAAGAAAAAAATGCCGGAAAGAGAGGAAGAAAGGTCCGGCATTTTTGATGTTAAAAAAAAATCAAACAAACAATCAAACCGTCAAAAAAAAAATTTATCTCTTTTGACATTGCAAAGTTACTTTCAATCTGAGTTTTACGCAATACCCGAAATTAGGTATTTTTTCGTTTGAAAATACCTTTTAGAGAGTATACCCGTTTGGTTTTCTGAGAGTTTTTGCTTAAATTTGTCCCGAAAAAGAATTAAAAAAACAACAATGAATTTTTCGTATGTAATTTTTGACATGGACGGCGTTCTGATAGATTCGGAACCGTTTTGGCACAGTTCGGAAAAAGAAATTTTTCTTAGGGAAGGCGTTGAAATTTCGGAAGAAATGTGCGTTATGGCTCAAGGCAAAAAATCGGAACACGTCATAGAGGATTGGAAAAAAATATTTCCGCTCCTTAAACGCCCTACAAGTGAATACGTTATTGAAATCGAAAACGATGTCAAAAACAAAATAAAAACTTTCGGCAAACCGATGGAAGGCGTTATTGAGGCTTTGGAATTTTTCAAACAAAACGGCATAAAAACAGCCGTTGCATCATCAAGCAAATATGCTTTGATAAACACCGTAATCGAAAAACTCGGCATCAAAGATTATTTTTCGGCGATTCATTCCTCAGAAGACGAAAAATTCGGCAAACCCGAACCTTACGTTTTTTTAAGTGCGATGAAAAAACTCGGTGCAAAATCAAGCAACGATTGTCTGGTGATTGAAGATTCTTCAAACGGAGTTTTAGCCGGGAAACGTGCGGGAATGAAAGTTGTTGCAGTCCCGGAAAAAAGCCATTTTTCAGATTCAAGTTTTGACATTGCAGATTATAAAATTCATTCATTAAAAGAAATAACAAAATTATGGTAATACTCGGAATTTTAGGAACACAAGAAATTATTTTTATCCTGATAATCGTATTAATACTTTTCGGCGCAAAAAAAATTCCCGAACTCATGAAAGGTTTGGGCCGCGGCGTTAAAGAATTCAAAGACGGTATGAACGGCATCGAAGGCAAAAACGAAGTTAAAAACGAAGACCCCCAAAACCCGTCAGAGCCCAAAAATGAAAGCCCAAGCTAATGGAAGAAAAAAGCGGCGCAACTTTTTGGGATCATCTTGACGTTTTAAGATTTGCGCTTTTAAGGTCGGTTGTCCTTATTACAGTGCTTTCGGTTACGGCATTTTGTTTTAAGGAATTTGTTTTTGACGGGATAATTTTAGCACCCGCCAAAAATGATTTTTTCGTGTTCAGATTTTTTGAATTTATATCGCAAAAGTTTGGTTTTGAGGATTTTAACTTGGATATTCAGCCTGTTAAAATTATTAATACAAAACTTTCAGCCCAATTGTTCATACATTTGAGCGCATCGTTTTATTTAGGATTTATAGCAGCCGTGCCGTATATTTTGGGCGAGATATGGTTTTTCTTAAAACCCGCTCTTTACAAAAACGAACAAAAACTCACCATCAAAGCTCTGATTTTTATGACGGTGTTGTTTTATTTAGGCGTTTTGACCTCGTATTTTCTAATTTTTCCGCTATCGGTAAACTTTTTGGCTAATTACCAAGTAACCAGCGGAGTAGAAAATTTAATAGATTTAGACAGTTACATCGACACTTTAACGAGTTTAACATTGTCGTTAGGCGTTGTTTTTGAAATTCCTGTTTTGTCGTATTTTCTTTCAAAAATCGGAATTTTAAGTTACAAATTTATGAAAAACCACCGCAAACACGCATTTGTTTTGGTCTTGCTTGCAGCGGCGATTATAACACCCGGAACGGATATTTTTACAATGCTATTAACGGCGATGCCACTACAACTGATTTACGAATTAAGCGTAAGAATCGTTAAAAAGAACGAATAAAAAAAAACGGCGGGAAAAAAATTCCCGCCGTTTCTTTTTATTATCAAAAAATGTTTTTTTATCTTTTAATCTCTTCTTCCGGCAAA
Source organism: Bacteroidales bacterium (assembly GCA_017544805.1). Taxonomy (GTDB): domain Bacteria; phylum Bacteroidota; class Bacteroidia; order Bacteroidales; family UBA3824; genus UBA3824. Next base: position 28,271 of record JAFYDK010000001.1, read on the forward strand.
AAGTGCGATTAATCTTAAAATTTCAAGATAAATCCAAATCAATGTTACCATAAGACCGAAAGCACTATACCATTCCATTTGAGCAGGAGCTTCACTTTCAACACCGGCTTCAATAGAATTGAAATCCAAAACCAAATTAAGAGCAGCTACAATTACGATAATTGCCTGAATTATAAGGCCTACCTTTCCCAATGAAAACACTGAAACGTTAGCACCAAAAAGACTTGCCACAATAGAAATCAAATAAAAAACACCGATTCCCAAGGTTGCAAAACTTATCACTTTAACAAAAGTACTGCTTGCCCTTAAAATACCGAATCTGTAACAGAAAAATATTACAGCAGAAACGGCAAAAGTTGAAAACATAGCCAGCGATACAATTCCGTGAAACTGAGCCTCATACATTGCAGAAAGCGCACCCAAAAGCAAACCCTCGCAAATAGCATAAAGCGGAGCCAAAATATAGGCAATATTAGCCTTAAAAACAGTTAAGAAACCTAAAACCAACGCACCTATTCCACCGCCAATCATAAGCGGCATAAGTGCCGTAGAGCCGGCTGCGAAAAGTTTCCATGTAATTGAACCCGTTAAAAATACAAGCAAAAACAACAAAAGAGTCTTCGTTGCAACGCCTTTAACGGTCATAACGCCTTCGCCCGCAAATTCACGGGCTACATTCTGTAATCTCTCTTGAGAAAATACAGGATTTGATGTCTTCGTAAAATTCATAGTCGTTTATTGTTTTTTTTTTAATAAAAAGTTTTATGCTAATTTCACTTTATAAGAACGCTCGAATTTTCCTCTTGAAATATTAGCAAGTTTGTTTTTAATAAGTTTTCGTCTTAACATTCCGACTTTATCGGTAAACAAAATGCCTTCCAAATGATCGAATTCGTGCTGAACAACTCTTGAGGCAGGACCCGTTAAGGTTTCCTCCTTCGGAAGAAAATTCTCGTCAAGATATTTTATTTTAATACCGTCCTTTCTGACAACATTTTCATGAAGTCCCGGCACCGACAAACACCCCTCTTGATAAGAACAATTTTCACCGAAAATTTCAATTATTTCGGGATTGATAAAAACACGTTTGAAACTTTTGGTAAAAACATCATTATCATCATCGGTCATAGGAGCGGCATCCACAACAAAAAGACGCAACGACTCTCCTACTTGAGGAGCAGCCAAACCTACTCCGTCCGATTTATACATTGTTTCAAACATATTGTCAATCAACTCTTTGAGTCCGGGATAATCCGGAGTTACTATTTCGGCTTTTTTTCTTAAAACCGCAGTTCCTATTATACTAATCGGTAATATCATTTTTTTATAAATTATAGTCTTTTTTATTTTCAATTAATCAACACCGTTTTCGTCTATCCAACCTTGCAGAATCAATGCAGCAGCCATTTTGTCGGTATTGCCCTTGGTCTGACGGTATTTCTTTGAAAAACCGCCCGAAACCATAACCGAAACCGCTGTTTTTGAAGTATATTCCTCATTATAAAAAACAACCGGAAGCTCAGGAAACAGCCTTTTTAAATTGTCAGTAAAAAGAATTATCTGTTTTACAATCGGATTTTCTCTATCTCCGTCAGGATTTTCGGGATAGCCGACAATAACTTTTTCTACTTTGTTTTTATTAAGATAATCCTTCAAAAAAGGCGTTAAAACTGTTGTATCAACGGTTTGCAAAGGTGATACAATAATTTTTGAGGGGTCGGTAACAGCCAATCCCGTGCGTTTTCCGCCGTAATCAATTGCAAGAAGTCGTGCCATAAACGGTTATGAAAAATTTCCGTCAAAATTAAAAAAAATTTTTGAAAACCGAAAGAAAAAAATTAAGAAAAAAAATCAAAAAAAAATTATATCGTAACAAATAGTTTTGTATCTTTGCCGAAAAGATTTTTTAAGTAAATTACTTATTAAAATATAAATTAATCAAATCAAAAAATGAGTAAAATTACAGTTATCGGTGCCGGCAACGTAGGCGCAACTTGCGCTGATGCCATCGCACGCAGAGACCTCGCAACCGAGGTTGTTTTATTGGACATCAAACCCGGTATTTCAGAAGGAAAAGCCCTTGACATTTGGCAGACCTCAGCACTCGCAGGTTTCAACCACCAAATCAAAGGTGTTACCAACGATTATTCAGCAACAACAAATTCTGATGTTGTAGTTATCACGTCAGGTGTTCCCAGAAAACCCGGTATGAGCCGTGAAGACTTAATCGGCGTTAACGCAGGTATCGTAAAAAGCGTAACCGAAAACGTTATCAAAGCATCTCCTAATGCAATCATCATCATCGTTTCTAATCCTTTGGACGTAATGACATACGTTGCTTTCAAGACCGCTAAAACCTTGTCAAGCAAAGTATTCGGTATGGCAGGTACTCTTGATACCGCTCGTTACAAAGCATTTTTGGCAGAAGAAATCGGCGTAACTCCTTTGGACATTCAAGCACTTTTGTTGGGTGGACACGGTGATACAATGGTTCCGCTTCCAAGATTTACCTCTGTTGGTGGCGTTCCCGTTACTGACCTTGTTGCAAAAGACAAACTCGAGGCTATCATCGAAAGAACCAAAAAAGGCGGCGGTGAATTAACTAACTTACTCGGTACTTCAGCTTGGTATGCTCCCGGTACTTCGGCTGCTTACATGGTTGAGGCTATCATCCGCGACCAGAAAAAACTCGTTCCCGTTTGCGCATACTTGGACGGTGAATACGGTTACAAAGATATGTATCTCGGCGTTCCGGTTATCCTCGGCAAAAACGGTGTTGAAAAAGTTATCGAACTCAACCTCAACGCTGAAGAAAAAGCCCTTTTGGATGCTTCAGCTCAGGCCGTTAAGAAAACTTTAGGCGTACTTGATACGATGAACGTTTTGGATAAATAAGCATAATTTTTGTTTTTTTTAGTTTTTTAACCGCTGCTTGAAAAAAAAATATTTTTATTAAGCAGCGGTTATTTTTTTGCCATAAAAAGCTGTTTTTTGTTATGACAAACAATAATTTTTTTGATATTTTTTAGGGGAAAATTCATTAGTAATAGATTTAATATTCTGATTATCAAAAAAATATCAGTGTTAAAAAAATGTTTAGAAAATGCTATATTTTTTTAACAAAAAATTTTGAAGTTAAATTAAAATAAAATAATTTTGGATAATTCTTTCATTGCGGAAGAATTGACTGTTTTAATTAGAAATCAATAAAAATTTGAGAATAAAATGGCGAAAGAAAGTAAAGAACTTTTTCAACAGACACTCCTCTTTGAATGTGCATGGGAGGTATGCAATCAAGTAGGCGGTATTTATACAGTGATACGATCTAAAATTCCAGCTATCGTTCAAAAATGGAATAAAGACAATTATTTCCTTTTAGGACCTTATTTTGAAAACCAAGCCGCCTCGGTTTTCGACCCGATTGAAGATTTAACAGACCCCGTAGGTTATGCGGTTCATACCATGCGTCAGAATGGTTTTGACGTGCATTACGGACGTTGGCTCGTAACGGGTAAACCTAAAGTCGTTTTGTTTAATCCGTATTCCGTTTTCAACCGTTTGGGCGAAATAAAATACAAACTTTGGGTTGACCATTACATTCAAGTTCATGACGAACCTCTTATGGATCAAGTTCTTGCTTTTGGTTATTCGGTAACGGAATTTTTCAGAATTCTTGTTAATTCCGATATTCAAGAGCCTCATATCATTGCTCATTTCCATGAGTGGATGGCGGGTATGCCGATTATGGATATAAGAAAGGAAAATCTCCCGATTAAAACCGTTTTCACAACCCACGCCACGATGTTAGGCAGATATTTGGCAATGAACGACCATAACTTTTATAACAATCTGCCGTTTTACAATTGGGAAAACGAAGCAAAACATTTCAACATATTCCCGACTGTTCAACTCGAAAGAGCGGCTGCACACGGCTCGCACGTTTTCTCGACTGTCAGCGACATTACCGCGCAAGAATGTATTCACCTTTTGGGCAGAGAACCCGATTATATCCTGCCTAACGGTCTTAACATCGAAAGATTCGAGGCTTTGCACGAATTTCAAAACCTGCATTACAAATATAAGGAACAAATCAACGAGTTTATCCGCGGACATTTCTTCCAATCATACTCGTTTGATTTGGACAAAACATTGTATTTCTTCTCCTCAGGAAGGTTTGAGTATCAGAACAAAGGCTTTGATTTAACGCTTGAATCTTTGGCTCGTCTTAATTATAAGATGAAACAAGAAAACATTGATGCAACCGTCGTTTTCATTCTCGTTACAAAACAGCCTTATCATTCGATTAATGCGCAAGTACTTCATTCCAAAGCACTTATGGAAGAAATTCAGCGCAATACCGAAGAGATAGAAAGGGATTTGGGCAAAAAACTTTACGAATACATCACAAGCAACAACGGTCAGTTCAACATTCCGAATTTGAGCTCCATGATTTCAGAGACCATGGAATTGAAACTTCGCCGTAACGTTCAATCGTGGAAAAATACCAATCTTCCGTACGTTGTAACGCACAATTTAATCAACGACGGAGCCGATCCCGTTCTGAACTTCCTCAGAATGAGTAATCTTGTTAACGGCAGGGAAGATAAAGTAAAAGTTGTTTACCACCCTGAATTTATCAATTCAGCATCACCGTTGTTCCACATGGATTACAATCAGTTTGTAAGAGGTTGTCATTTAGGCGTTTTCCCAAGTTATTATGAACCTTGGGGTTACACTCCGCTCGAATGTATGGCATCGGGTATTCCATCAATTACTTCCGACCTTTCAGGTTTTGGCTCTTACATCAAGGCGCATTTCGACAATTGCGAAAAAATGGGCTTGTACATCGTAAACCGCAACAATGTTAATTACAACGACAGTGCGGAACAACTTGCAAACCTTATGTTAAGATTCGTAAAACTCAACCGCCGCGAACGTATCAGCATGAGAAACAACGTGGAAGAAAACTCCATTCACTTCGACTGGACAAATCTCGCTAAAAATTATTTCAAAGCATACGATTCTGCATTGGAGAGATGAAAAAATTAATTTTGACTTTATTAACGGCAGCATCGCTTACGGCACAAGCCGAGGTGAGGCTGCCTAATATTATAGGCTCTGACATGGTTGTTCAACAAAACACCAACGTCAGATTTTGGGGCAAAGCTCAGAAAAACGCCACGGTAGAGGTTTTAGTTTCTTGGAATTCGGAAAAATTTGTTTCCAAAGCCGACAAAAACGGTAATTTTCAGATCGAAATTCCGACAAAAGATTTCACTTTTGAGGCTCAAACCGTAGAATTCACGGATTTATCCGACAAAAAAGTTACGAAATTAGAAAATATTTTAATCGGTGAAGTTTGGTTGGCATCAGGTCAATCAAATATGCAAATGCCGTTAAAAGGTTTTCCGGGTTGCAACATCGAAGACGGTTTTGAAGAAATAATGTTTTCGGACAAAGAAGCCGAGAGAGTAAGATTTTTCACCGTTCCGTTGAAACATTCCTACAATTTGGAAGAAGACGTTGATGCTAAATGGACAGTCCCTAACGCTAAAAATTCGACAGAATATTCAGCCGTTGCATGGCATTACGCAAAAGCTATAAGTCATGCTTTGGGTTGTCCTGTCGGAATTGTCAGTGCGGCATACGGCGGCACGCTCGTTGAAAGTTGGATGAGCAAAGAACTCCTTGAAAAACACGGTGTTTCCACCAAAAAAGAAGACATCGAAAATGTTGAATGGGAATACGAGAAAATTCTTTTGCCTTACAACGCTATGTTTTGGCCGATTCACAAATTTACCTACAAAGGCGTGATTTGGTATCAAGGTTGCTCCAATGTCGGAAAGCATAAGACTTATTATCAAAGGCTTAAAGACATGATTCAACTTTGGCGGTCTGACATCGGATTAGGCGATATACCTTTTTATATGGTTGAAATTGCACCCTACGATTACGGCAGCGGAGATTCTCCTTTTTTGAGGGAAATTCAATTGAAAGTAGCAAGAGAAGTTAAAAATTCGGGACTTGTTACGACCTCTGATTTAGCCTTGCCGCAAGAAAGGTACAATATTCATCCGCGTCAGAAAAAGGCTGTCGGACAAAGACTTGCTGCTTTGGCGCTCAACAAAACCTACGGAATGGAAACCTTTATTTTCTCCGGACCGACTTTCAAAGAATTAATCATAGAAGGCAATGAAGCATTTGTCGGTTTCGACAATCTCCAAATGGGACTTTGCAGCAATTATATGATTGAGGGTTTTGAAATTGCGGGTCAAGACAAAGTTTTTTATCCCGCTGACAAAGTTTGGCTCCGTTGGCAGACAAACCACGTAGCCGTTTCAAGCGAAAAAGTTAAAAACCCAGTAGCCGTAAGATATTGTTTCAAAGATTTTTATCACGGAACGCTCTATGGCGGAGGAATGATTCCTGCATATCCTTTTAGAACGGATAATTGGGACGAAGTGAAATAAAATCACCTCGCCTCAAAGACATAAACAAGAGTTGAAAAGGGTTCGATAATGCCGACACGGTGTTTTCCGAATCCTTTTTTAAATGGCACTACAAGAATTCCTTTTGAACCTTTTTTGATATGTTTTAATGCCGTTTTCCAACCGTCAATAAGCCCGCTTCCCGGATAAACAGTCCTTACGACTTCGGCACTGGCAAATGTTACAACATTTTCCAATGTTTTGCCGTCATAAAGCAAAACTAATTCGTCGCCGTCTTTATATTCCTCAGTGCCTTCCTCTATCAAATACAAATAAATTCCGTCGTATTCAACAAAACAAGTATCACCGTAAGGCTTAAAAAAACTCTCTAACGCCTCATCTTCGGCATCGCGTCCGTCTTTTTCCTTTCCGCACGAAAAAAATGAAGACAAAACCGCCACAAAAAGCAAAAGGCATAATATTTTTTTCATAAACTATTCAAAATCAATCAGTTCAACTTCAAAAATAAGCGGTGCAAAACCTTTTATAACACCTTTTCTGCCGTATGGACCGTAACCGAATTTTGAAGGTATTATAAACAAGGATTTTTCACCTTTTTTCATTGACTTAACAGCAGCTTCAAAACCCTTAACAGTCTTATTTTCACCGAGAGGAAATTTAAAAGTTTCACCTCTTTTATAAGTATTGTCAAACTCTCTGCCATCAACAAAAGAGCCGATATAATTTACCGTAACATTTTTTACGTCCTCATTTTGGGCTAAGTTGCCGGCTTTGAGAACTTTTTTATAAACGCCCGGTTCGATTATTTGCATTTCGTATCCCAATTTTTCGATGAAATCACGAATCACCAAAAGCTCTTGAGCGTTCATTTTTTCAACCCACTGATCAATGCTTTTCTGATACTCTGCACCGTCGATAATGTCATTCAATTTGATTTGAAACAAAAGTTTTTCGCCCGGTTTTATGAACTTAGGAACATTCATTTTTCTTGACTTTACATAAAAAGTTTCAGCATCCGCCAAGAAAACCGCACTATCACCTTTTCCCATCAAATAAATACCTTCCTCGATTGAACCCTGCATGGAATCTTTAGGGGCGTACATTACGAAATCTTGAGCTACTTCTTTGGAATTGAAAAGCAGCGAATCACTTGAATTATAATACTTTATGTTAAGATTCCAAACGTCCCCAGGTTTGGATTTAAGAGAGCTTTCGTTTTTAACGATAAATTTATATTCCAAACCCGAAGGCAGTTTTTCGTATTTTTTTTCGCCGCTGCAAGCTGAAAAAGCCAAAAACGACAAAAACGACAAATATAATAAATGTTTCATTTAATATGATTCTTCAGCATTAGGATAATCACCTGATTTTACATCAGTTACATAATTTCCGACAGCGGATTTAATAATTGACGAAAGGTCAGCATAACGGCGTAAAAATTTCGGTTTGAACTCATCGTTAATACCAATCATATCCTGAAAAACCAAAATCTGACCATCACAAACATTGCCCGCACCAATACCGATAGTAGGAATAGTAAGCGATTTTGTAACTTTTTCTGCCAAAACAGCCGGTATTTTTTCCAAAACAACTGAAAAACAACCTAAACGTTCTACAAGTTTAGCGTTTTCCAAAAGTAACTCAGCCTCAGCATCTTCGGTCGCTCTCAAAGCATAACCGCCGAATTTGTTTATTGATTGAGGTGTCAGTCCCAAATGCGCCATAATAGGAATTCCGGCAGAAAGAATAGCCTTGTAAGATTCTTCAATTTCTTTTCCGCCTTCAATCTTAACAGCCTGACAACCTGTCTCTTTCATAATTCTAACAGCATTTTTCAGTGCCAAATGCGCATCGCCTTGATATGAGCCGAAAGGCATATCAACGACAACCATTGCACGTTTTGCGGCTTTAACAACACTCTGTGCAAAGAAAATCATTTCATCAACAGTTATCGGCAATGTCGTATGATGACCGAGCATAACGTTTGCTGCCGAATCACCTACCAAAATTGCATCAACCCCTGCTTGATCAACCAATCTTGCAATGGAATAATCATAACTGGTAAGCATAGCGATTTTTTCGCCATTGTTTTTCATATTCTGAAAAACCTGCGTCGTAACGACTTTTACTTCTTTATGTACTGACATTTTTTTTGAATTTTAGTTCCGCAAAATTATAAAAAAAGATAAAGGAAAAAAAATATTTATTTTTTTAACATTTATTTAATCCTAAACGCTTTGTTGATATTATTTTTTTTCTCAACTTTGCAGTGTAAAATAAAAGTATTTTTTTTCATAATATAAAGGTTTAGGTTAATAATTAGCAAGGGAGAGAGTTGTGAAACTCATTCTCCCTTTTTTGTTTTTTTTTTAAACAAAAAAAGGACGAAATTTACATTCCGTCCACCATTATAAAAGCAGCCCAATATTTCGGATCGGATTTTTTTTCTCTGACATAATCTTGAGCCATCAAAAACGCTTCTCTTTTGCTTTTTCCTAACGTCAAATTCTTAAAAAATTCCGTCATTAAAAGTCTTGTAGCATAATCATCAACTTCCCAAAGGCTCATAACAATTGTCTGTGCGCCAGCCTTCTTAAAACCGCGTTGAAGTCCGAAAACACCCTCGCCCGTAACTTCGCCCAAACCTGTCTGACACGCTGACAAAACCACCAAATCCAATCCTCTGAAATCAAGTCTTGAAATCTCTTTAGCCGTTAAAATTCCGTCATCAGAATTTTCGGGAATTGCATTTCGCGCCTCAGATTCTTCGGCAATGTTAGCACCGGCAAAAAGTAATCCACTGCAACTCAAAGCTCTGTCTTCAGCACTTTTTTCGTCAGAGGCGAAAAAACTAACAACCGAATTTTCCAAATCCGATTCCGAATAATAAAATCCGTGCGTTCCGATATGAAGAATTTTTAAACCCGAATTTGAAAGTTTCTTAAAAATCGCTTCAGTGGCAAAAGTATCAGAGAGAGCAACAACAGAATAATCCGAGGCACGTAAAAGGTGAGCAACTGTATCAGATTCTATTTTCGTACCCGCCAAATAATTTGCAATGCCACGACGGATATTTTCGCTATCTTCTGAAAAATTATATCGCATACCGCCAAAAGTCGCTGCCTTTTTCTTCGGATTAATTTGCTTTTCCAAAGCAAGTTCACGCGTTGAAGACAAACGATATGCGTCAAATTTCTTAGCAAAAATATTACCTTTTTCATCCGGCAAATACTCAATACCGATGGTAAGGAAACGTCCAGAAGGCGAAAAATACACGTTTTTAACACCTTGTAAATATTTTTCCAACGGTTTCCAAACAAGATTATAAAGTTTCGCAGTCGTATAATACTCGTCTTTTCTGATTTCCCAAAAATCGTCCAATTCAAAAAGTTTTACAAATTCCGGAGCTTTCATTCCTTTTTTCAAAACAAAAGCAACATAAATCCGCCGTTTCATTGTAGTATCCCGAAAATTAGCAAACTCTATTGCTAAATCGTTGTCATTCAATTTATTCTGAATATCTCTAAAATCAATTGACAATTTTTTTGTATAATCACCGATTTCTTTTGCGGATTCCACAAGAAGACGCTCTTGATTATCAATGACTTTCAACAAAGAATCCGCACTTATCGTTCTTTCTTCCAAAGGAATTTGATAAAGATTATCAAGTATTGAACGGTTCTCTCGGATTTTATGATAAAGATTTACAAAAGCCGTATCACCGCTTTGTTCGACAACTTTTTTTATTTCAAGTTCTGTATTCAAAAGCAAACCTTTTGAAAAAACTTGTCCGTTATAAGCAAGAATATTAAGCGCAGAATCGGAATGTTTATATGCCGCAAAAGGCAACTCCTTATAAAAAAATGCAGAATTAATATTCCAAAAATTTGCACGCTCATTATTCGTCATTGACGAAAAATATTTCAAAATATAAGATTTTTTAAGTTCATAACCTTGCTTATAATATTTTTGAGCCTCATCGTAATTTTCAGATAAAAAATAAAAATTCGCAATTTTAATTATTGAATTTGCTATAGCAAGATGTTCGTCATAATAATTTTTTCTATCAATCTCCAACACTTTTTTTTGAAATTCGATAGCTTTAGATAAATTGCCAGATTTGGAATAATAAGCTGCAAGATTGTTCAAAGATGCTGAATATTCAGGGTGATTTTCTCCTAAAATTTTCTTTTTAATATTTATGGCAATAGTCTCAATATTAACTGCTTCTGCATAGTTTTGTACATAATAATGAAACATAGCAAGAGCTGTTAATGTGGTGGCATAATAACCATGTTCTTCTCCTAATTTTGCCTTAAAAATTTCTTTTGCAATCTCAGCAAAACGGATCGCCTTTTCATATTCTTCTATTTTTGCATAACTTTTTGCTACTGTACCTAAAAGTATCGCATAATCCGGGTCGTCATCTCCATAAACTTTTTTATGAGTTTCAATTGCAATAGTTCCGAGTCGAATTGCCTCCAAATCGTTGCCCATGTATTGATTGATGTTGATAAGAGTATTCAAAACGTTAATGTATTTTTCGTTTTCTTCGCCCAAAGTTTTCTTATATATTTCCAATGCGAGATTTACAACTTCGGCAGCCTCATTATAATTACCTAACAAACAATATAATACACCAATATCGTTTAACGATTCGGCATAGTCAGGATGATCTCCCAAGATTTTTTTACGGCTTTCCATTACAAGAATTCCATACTTGAGTGCGCTTTTAAAATTTCCTTTGACATATTCCGATTCTAAAATTTTACTCCGACAATCTGCAAGTTTTAGTTCCGCACGGTAATAATTTGGAGATGAAATATCCAATTTTGCTTTGTCCAATGAATCGCTTTTCTGAAAATAAGGAACAGCCTCTTCATATTTTTCAGCTTCAAAAAGTATCAAACCTTGTTGAAAATACTTATCCGATTTTTTGGTCTGAGCCAATAAGCTAAAAGGCAAAATAAAAAACAATAATATAAATAAATGTTTCATGTGCTATTAATTTTTTTTTTGTTTTCTTTACTTAAAACCGTTTTTTCATAATCCGCAGCGACTTTAGCCATATAAAAAGCCAACCCAAAACAGGAAGATACATAGCCAAAACAATAGGACGTTTTATAATAGTTTTCAAACACTTTTTGAAACTAAATTTCAAAGACTCCTCTCCCATTTTTTCATCGTAATTAACATCAAAATATGTCATAACCAAGGGCCAAAACATTGGAAAATAACGAAAAAAATAACGACGGTTTTTCCACATTGATTTCAAAAGACCCCTTACATCATAAAACTTTTTTCCGTATTTTTCTTTATACGAAGAAAGTTCATTTTGCATAATCTGACGGATTTCTTCCGCTGTTGATTTCAACTCCTTTTGCGAAAAATCTCCGTAAGGTTTTTGTTCAACCATGTCGTAAACCTTTATCGGCTTTCCCATTATAAAAGTAAGTTTTGAGGGCAAGGAAACATAAAAAATCCACGGCTGAAAAATCGCCATAAAAATTACCGGTCCTAACGGGAAAAAAGGCATTCCGAATTTTCTGACAAATTTCGTTAAAGGTTTAATATTATAAGCCAAAGGATTATTAAACTCGCCATTTACCACATAAAAAGGTATAACATCGGATTTATAACGAATTGACATTCTTAAAAACGAAGTCTTAAAGCTCTGAAATTCATAACGTTTATCAAAACCTTTACCGATACCGTCAATACCTTCGGGAAAAATCAAAATATTCGACTGATTGATTTTCATACCCGTCTCAAAATTCAAAAGCGTAGCATTAATACAACCCGCTTTCCACCACAAACCGTCAATCAAAAACGGACACATATACGGATATTTTGTCAGCATCGGTGAAATCAAAGCCCTAATACCATCCGGGTCTGAATATTTTCTGTTAGCAATTTCCGAAATAAAAACAATAGCATCCCAAGGAAAAGCCATACCCGAATGATTGGTCGCATAAATCAGTGGAGAATCAGGATTGTTTCTTTTCGGCAAATCATCAAAACCGATAAACTCCGCCCTATACCATACCTTTCTTATATGATTGAGAACGTGTTTACAAAACGCCTCCATATAAGGCTTCGAATAATTTCGAGTGTATACTTTAAGATTTTCTTCTATTTCTTTATCTGTAATTATCAGACGGTTACGAAAAACCTCCTGATTATTCTCAGTGCCACACATTACCCTAAAAAAAATTTTTTCTTTCTTTAAAAAAAATTATCCGTTTACATAATTCTGTACGCAAAAAGCGTTACGTCATCAGTTTGTTCCAAATCTGCAACCCAATCTTCAAAAAAGTGTTTAAAGTCTGTTTTTTGGGATAACAACGGATATGAATACACCTTTAATATTTGGTTTTTAAAATTGTTTACAGTAAGTTTTTTGCAGAAAGGTCCGCCGATTATATCCGTACAACCGTTAGAATACATATAAACAATATCGCCTGCGGTAACATTAACTTCCACATTGCGGAATTGTTTGTCATCGGTAATTTTTCCCACAGAAAGATTATCTCCGAAATATTCCTCAAGTTCGCCTTTATGAACCACGAAAACAGTCCTCTTTGAAGCCGCAAAATAAGCTTTATAATTTTCGGTATTGTACATAAAAAGCGAAATATGAAGACCGTCCCTATTAACATCCGTCATATACTCCTCGCCCATCGTTGCTAAAATCTTCTTATTCAATGAGTTAAGAATAATATCAGGACGTAATTCCGCAACCTTTGACAAATCCAAAACCTCGTTCAATAAATAAACGTCCAACGCCGAAAGCAACGCACCGGGAATACCGCTCATATTGCAATCGCCGACACCGGTAATAACCCATTTGTCAATTTTTTTGGCAAAAACAAAATCGCCGCCGACTTTTTCCCTGAACATTTGAAACACAAAATACTCCGGCAAAATATGTTTAGCGGGAGTGTCAGCTACCATCAAAACGTTTCTTAATCTTGTTGCATAATTCTGACTATCAAGCATTTCCTTGTTAGCTTTTTCCAAAGCAAGAGAATTAAATTCAAGATTATGACGCAAGGTTTCAAGACTTGACTGATTCTCTTTGAGGGTATTGGTCATTTCTTTCAACTGCTCGTTTTGAACAGAAATTCTAACGTTTTGTTTTTCGGTTTCTTTATTACGCTCCATGATTTGAAGATTCAAAACACGGGCGTTTTCGATTTGGCTTTCAATTTCTTTTTTCTGTTCCAACAAAACCTCATGCTGCTGAACAAGCTCATTCTGTTTGCGTTCCAAATCAGCAAAAAGTTGTTCAAGTTTTTGTTTTTGGGTAAAAAATTTCTCAATACAAAATGCCAAAACACCAAACTCAGTTTTATGTTTTTTAAGTATTTTAACGTTTTTCATGTCGTCCGACTCAAAAATTTTGACAAGCGAAACAAGCGGACGAATAATGTAATGTCTGATATAAACCAAAACCAACATAAACATCACCAACACAATTGCACCGATTAGGTTCAAAACCGGCACAAGAGTTTTAAATTGCTTATCAACAGCATTTTCCGAAAGAAAACACATATAAGCCACAGGATTTTGATATTGATTTAAAAGCGGAACTGACAAGAAAAACTCGTTTGAATTTTCGTTTTTCAATTCCTCAGCTGCGGTTTCGTTTTTAACAATTCTGATGTCAATGTTACCCATAATCTCGGAATACTGTTCCAATAAATCACATCCGAGATGACGCGCCATTATAAGATAACCAGCAGGAGTTTCCTCACGGGTGTTAATATCGTCAGAAGGAACAATACCTTCGCAAAAATATTCAAAAAGAGAATCATTAACGTATAAAAAGAACTCGTTTTTCGGAGCATTTTTCAAAAGCGAAGGAATTTTTAAATCCCTAAAAAGCGGAAACTCTCCATACCCTTCAAAATTATAAACGAAAACGGAATCGCCCTCAACATCAAAAACACCGACACTCGCAGCAGAACACGACTCCGGCATCGAACTGATATTGTCTAAATACCACTCTGAATCAGAATCTTTTGTCAGCACCTTTTCCCTTAATTCGTCCCACGCCGAATTTTCGTGAACGGTAGCCGAACATTGTTGGCGTTTTATATCCAAAACGTTATGAATCATCATGTTACGCTCCTCCAACGATAAACGGCTGATTTCCTGATTTTGTTTTTGTTGAACTCCGTAATAGAAAAGCATGGTTATCACCAATACCAAAATGCAAAGCACTGATATAAAAACCACACCGTATTGAACCGAACGATACTTCATATTTTTGAAAAATTTTTACAAATGTAATGAAAAAAAATCAGAAAAAACTATGCCGAATGATATTTTATTGTAATTAATATTCCTTTTTTTCAGAAAAAAATTTATCTTTGCATTTGAAATTTAACGGGTTTTTTACCCAAGTAATTAATAATCAGCAATATAATAAATTTTCATACATAAATGAGCTTACTGCAAAACATTTTTAAAACTTTTTTCGGAGACAAATCCTCCAAAGACATCAAAAAATTGATGCCGATAGTGGGGCAAATTAATTCCGAATATGCAAAATTAAAAAATTTAAGCAACGACGAATTAAGAGCATTAACCCAAAAATTAAGGGATGAGCTCAAAGAATCCGTAAAAGCGGAAGAAGAGAATCTCGCCGGCTATAAAAATCAACTTGAAGGCTCGGCAACATTGTCAGTAAAAGAACAGGAAACACTTTATGACAATATCGAAGCAACAGAAAAGCAAATCAGGAAAATCCTCAGCGAAAAACTCGATGAAATTCTCCCTCAAGCTTTTGCAATTATAAAAGACACTGCCCGCAGATTCAAGGAAAACGAAGAAATCGAAGTTACGGCAACACCTTTCGATAGAGAACTTGCCACACGTTTCGAGAGCATCAGAATTGATAACGACAAAGCATATTACAATCATACATGGAGAGCAGGAGGCAACCTTTTGACATGGAACATGGTTCATTACGACGTTCAGTTAATCGGCGGTATAGTTCTCCACCAAGGCAAAATCGCGGAAATGGCAACCGGTGAAGGTAAAACTCTCGTTGCAACCCTTCCCGTATTCCTCAACGCATTGACAGGCAGAGGCGTACACGTTGTTACAGTAAACGATTATTTGGCAAAACGTGATAGCGAATGGATGGGTATGTTATATCAATTTCACGGTCTTAGCGTTGATTGTATCGACAAACACCAGCCGAACTCGCCTCAAAGAAGAAAAGCTTATTATTCAGACATAACTTTCGGTACTAACAACGAATTCGGTTTTGACTATTTGAGGGACAATATGTGCGCCTCTCCCGAGGAGTTAGTACAAAGAAAACACGTTTTTGCAATCGTAGACGAGGTAGACTCAGTTTTGATTGACGATGCCCGTACACCTTTAATTATTAGCGGACCCGTTCCTAAGGCAGGCGACGATATGCAACTCTTTATGAGCCTTAAACCCAAAGTAGAAATGCTTGTTGAACATCAAAAACAATTGGTAAACAAGCTTTTGAACGAGGCTAAAACTCTTATCAAACAAGGCGATAAAGTAAAAGGCGGCGTTAAATTATTAAAAGCGTGGAAAGGTCTTCCAAAAAACAACGCTTTGATTAAATTTTTGAGCGAGGAAGGCAACAAAGTGCTTTTGAATGCTACCGAAGGCGAATACATGGCCGAAAACAACAAACGTATGCCTGAAATTACGGACGAACTTTATTTCGTTATCGAAGAAAAACAAAATTCGGTAGATTTAACGGAAAAAGGTATCGACCTTATCACCGGCAACTCTGACGACCCACAGTTTTTCGTCATGCCCGATGTCGGCAGCGAGGTTGCGGAAATCGAACATTCAGGACTTTCGGACGAAGAAAAAATCGCGAAAAAAGACAAACTTATGTCGGATTATGCGGTTAAATCCGAAAGAATCCACACCATCAATCAGTTGTTGAAGGCTTACACAATGTTTGAAAAAGATCAAGAATACGTCGTTATGGACAACAAAGTAAAAATTGTTGACGAACAGACAGGACGTATTATGGAAGGCAGACGTTATTCCGACGGTCTTCATCAAGCAATTGAAGCAAAAGAAAATGTTAAAGTCGAGGCTGCAACCCAGACTTTTGCAACGATAACGCTTCAAAACTATTTCCGTATGTACGAGAAAATTTCGGGTATGACCGGTACGGCGGAAACGGAAGCAGGCGAATTTTGGGACATTTACAAACTTGACGTTTGCGTTATCCCGACCAATTTGCCCGTTATCAGAAAAGACGAAAACGATTTGGTTTACAAGACCAAACGTGAAAAATACAATGCCGTAATTCAGGAAATTGAAAGAATCCACAAAGAGGGTCGTCCCGTTCTTGTTGGTACGACATCAGTAGAGGTTTCTGAATTATTAAGCAAGATGTTGTTAATGAGACATTTGGATCATAACGTTTTGAACGCTAAACAGCACGCTCGCGAGGCTGAAATCGTTGCTGCGGCAGGTCAGAAAGGTGCAATTACGATTGCAACTAACATGGCAGGTCGTGGTACCGACATCAAACTCTCAGACGAGGTAAAAGCCAAAGGCGGACTTGCAATCATCGGTACTGAAAGACACGAGTCAAGACGTGTAGACAGACAGTTAAGAGGTCGTGCCGGACGTCAAGGCGACCCGGGTACATCACAGTTTTTCGTTTCCTTGGAAGATAATTTGATGCGTCTTTTCGGAAGCGAAAGAATTGCCGCTTTGATGGACAGAATGGGCTTGGAAGAAGGCGAAGTAATTCAGCACAGCATCGTTACAAAATCTATCGAAAGAGCTCAAAAGAAAGTCGAAGAAAACAACTTCGGTATCCGTAAACGCCTTTTGGAATATGATGACGTAATGAACAAGCAACGTGAAGTAATTTACCGTCAGCGCAGAAACGCACTTTTCGGCGAAGGTCTTGATATTGAACTTACAAATATGCTCAACGATGCTTGCGAAAACATTGCAAATCATTATCATAACGAAGGCGATTTCGTAGCTTTCGCATTGGAGGTTTCAAAAAGTTTGGGAATCCAAAACCCCGTTTCTGAAGAAGATTTCTTAAAACTTTCAAACGAGAAAATCGCTGATAAATTGTTTGATACGGCATTCAACAACCTCTCGCAAAAGATGAAAATCATCCGCGAACAGGCTATGCCTACGATTAAAAACGTTTATGAAAATTACAGCGACCGTTATGAATACATCGTTGTTCCGATTACAGACGGACGCAGAATTTTCCAAATCCGTGTTAATCTTAAAAAAGCATACGAAACAGAATGTCGCGAAATTACCAAAGCGTTTGAAAAAATCATAATGCTTATCACAATCGACGAAAATTGGAAAGAGCATTTAAGAGATTTAGACGATTTGAAACAAGCGGTTCAAGATGCAAGATACGAACAGAAAGACCCGTTGGTAATTTTCAAAATCGAATCTAACGGCTTGTTTGACAAGATGTTGGACAAAAACAACAAGTCAATAATTTCTACGATTATGCGTGGTCAGATTCCTATTCAAAACCCTGACGAAGTAGCTCAAGCACAAGCTCAAGCATTAGCACAAGCACAAGCAAGGGCTATGGCTCTCAAACGCGAACAGGAAAAACTCCGTGCTACTCAAGAAGAAGCACAAAAAATCACTGACGAACCGCAACCTCAACAACGTCAGCAAGAACGTCCTCAACAGAAAGTTCAGCCTATCGTAAGAGGTGAGAAAAAAGTCGGCAGAAACGATCCTTGTCCCTGCGGCAGCGGTAAAAAATACAAAAACTGCCACGGCAAAGGTTTAGAATAAAAAAACATTCACCAAAAGAAACGTTTACGGATTTGAGAAAAAATGCTTAATCCGTAAACGTTATTTTTTTCAAATATGAACACTGAAAATCAAATACATTTAGAAAATTTCATAGAACATTTGACTTTGGAAAGGTCTATGTCTGACAACACAATAGAAGCCTACAAAGACGATATAGAAAAACTAATATTTTATTCAGAAAATTTTTTAGGGGACAAAAATTTGGAAACTCTCACCTTGGACGACCTTTCAAATTTTATGGTTTGGATTGGTCAGCTGAATTTATCACCGAAATCTCAAGCAAGAATTTTAAGCGCAGTAAAACATTTTTATAATCATTTGATAAATTTAGGAAAAATAGAATCAAGCCCGGCATATTTGCTTTCAAGACCGAAAGTCGGCATGGAACTGCCTACAGTTCTGACTGTTGAAGAAATCAATGCGTTAGAAAAAGCTGTCGATTTATCTTCTTACGAAGGCGAAAGAAACAGGGCTATAATCGAAATGCTATTCAGCTGCGGACTCAGGGTTTCTGAATTAATAAACTTAAAAATTCAAGACATAAATTTTGAACACCGTTTTGTTAAAATCACGGGAAAAGGCAACAAAACGAGATTTGTTCCGATTAGTTCGATAGCCTTAGAATACATCGGCTATTACAACGAGAAAATGCGCTGTCATCTGATTATCAACAAAGAAAACAAAGATTACTTATTCTTAAACCGCCGGGCCAGAAAACTTTCAAGGGTTATGATTTTCACAATCATAAAACGTCTATGCGAAAAAGCAAACATCAACAAACATGTCAGCCCGCACACGCTAAGACATTCATTTGCAACGCATTTGGTAAGAGGCGGCGCAAATTTAAGAGCCGTTCAAGAGATGTTAGGACACGAATCCATTCAGACCACGGAAATTTATACGCATCTCGATGACGAATATCTAAGAGATACGATTTTGAGTTTTCACCCCAGAAACAATCCGAAACTTATTTTTCCTGAAAATCATAACGAAATTGAGGATTTATAAATCTTCAATTTCGTTGTTTTCGGGATTGTATTTCAAATTGTGCTGATGAAGCGTTTTGTTAAAAATCTGAATGTCGATTTTTGCATTGCGCCACAAATATAATTCATGCCTTAAATCATGAATCACACTTTTTAAATAGGCAACCGTTTGGCTATCGTCTTCTTTTTCGTCCAAAGACGATTCGTTATTTTCTTGTTTTTCCTCCTCTAAATCACTCGAAGGTTTTTCAGCCTCCAAAGACTCCTCTTTCTCCTCTTTAGGCTTTGAAACTTTTTTTTCTTTAGGCTTTACTTCCTTTTTCTCTTCCTTAACATCAACTTCCTCATTTTCAGCCTCTTGATTATTTTCCTCAGGGGCGGAATCAGGAGTTTCAAGGTCAATAGGATTGCCTTTCATCTCGCCTTTACGCGATTTCAAACGTTTCATTCCAAGCGAGTTTTCAATCAAACTATCAAGCCCGCCCTTAAAATTTTTTTTTGCCATAACACCTTTATTTTATGTTAATCCTCCTTAGAGTTTTCTTCTTGCTCATCGTCATCTAAATGACGCTCAATGATTTCCTTACAAAGTCTTTTGTAATCCTCAGCACCTTTGCTTTGCGGGTCATAATGGAAAATATCCATTCCCTGACTCGGAGCCTCTGCCAAAGCGATATTTTCACGAATTTTCGTATCAAAAAGTTTCTCCTGAAAATACGTGTAAATAGTGTCTACAACATCTCTGTGAAGAACTTTACGCTTATCAAACTGTGTTACAAAAACTCCTGTAATTTCAATTTTCTTGTTAAGCCTTTTCTTAACCTTACCGATGACTTCGATAATCTTTGTCAGACCCTTTATCGCCAAATAATGCGCCTGAAGCGGAATATAAACTTCGTTAGCGGCAGTCAAAGCGTTAATCGTTAAAAGTCCCAACGAAGGCGGACAATCAATAAAAACATAATCGTATTTTTTAGCGACATCGTTTATTGCCTCCGCCAAAATATACTCTCTGCCTGCCTCGTTGATTAATTCCATCTCCGCACCCGAAAGGTCAAGCGTAGAGGGCAAAATTTCCAAATTTTCAAAAACTTCGACCGTTTCTACCTCAGCCTCACCTTTAAGTACTTCATATACAGAAACTTTAGCTTTGTTAATACCAAAACTTTGTGTCATATTAGCCTGCGGATCCATATCAATGAGCAGGACTTTATAACCTATCAAAGCCAATCCGGCTCCGATATTTACCACTGATGTCGTTTTGCCGACACCGCCTTTATGATTGCTGACCGCTATTATTGTTGTGTCCATAAAATATATTTTTTTGCGAAATCAAAGATATAATATTTTTTAAGAACTAACAATTTTTTTTCAAAAAATAAGCCAAATATTTTTTGGAAGTTTTGAAACGATATTTAGGTAAAAAAAAGAGTGTTTGCATTTGCATATTTTAAAAATTTTTATTTTCTTTGACAAAAATTTACACTAACAAGTAACACGGCACATGAAAAACTTTTATCTGCTTTTATTACTGACAGTTAGTCCGTTTTTCGTCTTTGCGCAAAACGACGATTTTGACGAAATTATCGAGAGAGATATTCTCGGTTACGGCAATATTAACCTTGAAGTAAGAGAAAAGAAACAAGTAATCGGTGCGGCAAGATCTTCTAAAAGTGCTGAAGAATTGCCTGTTACCGTATATGTTATCACACATGACGACATTATAACCCACGGCTATGTAACTCTATGCGACGTTCTCAAAAACGTGCCGGGTATCAGAGTTGCACAACCTGCCGGTGCAGAATTAGGCGAAGGTTTTATGCAAAGGGGTATGACGGGCAACACATACTCCAAAATTCTTATAAACGGTGTTGATGTAAAACCATCCGGCTCCGTAGGTATGCCTTTGAGTGCAAATCTCCCTATAAGACAAGCAGAAAGGATAGAAATCGTTTACGGTCCCGCCTCAGCCTCTTACGGTAACGATGCGTGCGGTGGTGTCATAAATATAGTTACAAAATCCCCGGACGAAAAAGGTTTTACAAGTGCCGATATTATGATAGGTTCAGGCGGTAAACAATATCTGAATTTCAACACGGGTATCAAAATAGGTCACGGAAAACACGTTGCAGCCATATCTTTTTACGGTTCTAATCTCAATGTCAATGAAATGAACCTTCCCGATGGTAGCGATGCCGAGGTTTATAACCGCTGGAATTATTTTCTTCAGCACGGACAAGAGATTCAAATTCAAGCAGTTGACGGTAATGTATACAATATTTCACAAGAAATGATTAGCGAAAGTATGTTCGAGAAATACAACTTTCTTTTCGACGACATGAAATATTACTTCGTTAATTATAAAGGTGATTTTTTGTATCCTGAAATTTGCAAACGCCCGCAAAAAGCTACTCAATTAGGCGCAGAGGTAAAATACAGGGCATTTAGTTTCTCATACAATTTAATGCACAGAATGGATTACACCAACCACGGCGTAAGTCCGTTCACTTATAATTATAGTGATCCTAATTCGCTTTTCGGTGAATACATACATCGTTTTGTAGTCTCCTCTGACATTCAAGCGGGAATTTTTACATCAAACACTTCGCTCCACTTAATTCATTACAGAATGGACGAAAACTCTTACCGTTCTGTAAACTGGGACAAAAATAATTTATATTTCTGGGGTGCAAGCGATGATTTGGGACTTGAGGAAAACATGGAGTTCAAAATTTCAGATAAGTTTTCAATCAACGGCGGCGGCTCGTTTACTTACACCGGCGTTTTACCAAAAACAACCGATAATTCCACGAAATTCGATTTCAAATCGTACAAAATGTTTTCGGAAAAAAGCGATTTTAAGTATCCCATTTTAGGTAGTTGGGGTATTTATCCGTTTACTTATTGGCAAGCTGGTGCATATATGCAAGCCGATTACGACTTCAGCCCCGTCAATATTACGGCAGGTTTAAGATACGATTATAGTTCGCAATGGGGTGCATCACTCAATCCGCGTATCGCATTCCTTTGGAAAGTAACTGACAAATTCAATATCAGAGCCTCGGAAGGTTTCGCATACAAAAGCCCTGCTGCAAACCAATTATATTATACAGTGTCGGTTGCTATGGAAAATCCTCAGGCTCCTAACGGTTATGTTATTGCATATCACCATATTCCCACTGTGGGAAAACTTACGCCGGAACATATCTCCGCTACGGAGGTCGGCTTGAGGTACAATCTCAACAAAACCAATTATCTCGAGCTTGTAGGCTATACCAATAGGGTAAGAGATCCACTCTTTAGAACGATGTACGCCATGAACGATATATCTAACTATATCGAAAAATACGGAGTTTGGATGACAACGGACGAAAATTCGGATTATATCGTTCCGGGATATTTTTCTGTCGGAATCACCGACTTAATGAACGCCAACAATGACAGAAAATACACAAGGGCATATATCAACGAATCGGATGCTAAATCAAAACTTTATAGTTTGCAATTAATCGGAGTGTTCAAAGACATTATAAAACCGATACATCTTAACATTTCGGGCAGTTATACGTATGCAATCGGAGAAGAAACGCTTACAATATACAACAACGGTGAAAAAGAGGTTACAAAAATTAATTACGTCAGAGGCGTGCCGAAATCTTTGGCACAAATCTCAATTGATTTTGACTTTTGGAAAATATTGCATTTAAGGGCAGACAATATATATTCGTCAAAAGTTTCAAGAAAATATTACGAAGGCATTGATAATAAATTTTATTGGGCTCCTTCGTATTATGATTTGGATTTGGTACTTTCAGCGAAATTTACGAAAAAACTTTCCGCTATGATGAAGGTAACTAACGTAACTAATGAACTTTACGGCGGAATGGATGCCTTTGAAATGGACGTGGATTTGAATTACAATCCGCAACTACTCAGAACTTTTACATTTGGAATTACGTACGATTTTTAGAATTTGAGATTATTTTATTAAAAATTGGAACTTAATTTGTAATAACAACAAGAGGAAAAACAATCTGTAAAGATGCAGATATTAAAAAAACATATAAAAGTATTCATGCTACTGTTCGCGTCAGTATTTTGTTGTAGCGGTCTGAGTGCCCAAAACAACAAAGCAAATACTATCCGCGAACGGGACAGTCTTATCAATCTTATTAACAAAAATCCGGAAGATCCAAAAAGTGGAAAATGGTATTATGAACTCTCAAACCGGTATTTAACATTAGGACAATACGCAAAAGTTTTGGAGTCGGCTCAAAAAGCAATTACGGCATCCAAAATGGCGAAAGATACCAACACCACCCTTAACTCGTATTTGATGTTAGGACACGTAGATATTCTTGACGATCAACCTGTTAAGGCTATTGAATGTTATCTTTCTGCCCGTAAACTTTTGGAAAAAATGAACCAACCCAAACGTGATGCGGAAATAGTAACGCAAATCGGTTTGGTATATTTCAACAGAGGACATTATCAAAAGGCGGCAGAAAGTTTCCAAGAGGCTTTGAGCAAACAAGAAAAATTATCTAACGAAGATGGCATCATAGCCAATACGAAATATCTCGCTATTTGCAATTACATGTTAGGCAAATACGATGAATCAATTGTCGGATACGAACTTCTTCTGAAAAAATACCGCGAACGTGACGATTGGGAAAATACCAAAATGGTATATCAACGTCTTAACGAAATCTATCAAAAACAAGAAGATTACGACAAAGTTTTCAAATGCAATTACGATTTGTACAATTTATGTACGGCTCACGATAATATCAAAGAATCCCTCAATGCACTCAACAACGTGGCATATTGCTATGTCTGCATACGTAAATATGACAAAGCGATAAAATATTATACCCAGTTGTTGGAGTCCGACAAGAAATTCTCCAACGATGAAAAAATTGACGCCGGTACATACACAAGTCTTGGTCTATGCTATCAAAATATGGACAACTTAGACAAATCCATAGAAAACCTTCAAAAAGCTGTTGCAATCCGTCAAAAATACAATCAGAATTTTGAAGCGGCTACTATAGACAACATCATGGCACTAATTTATCTCAAAGAGGAAGACTTACATAACGCTGAATATCATGTAGAAAGAGCTGTTATTGAGGCGGAAAAAGCCAGCGATAACGGTTATGACGACGACGGTGAATTAAGAAAAGCGGTTTATATTACATATAATAAAGTGTTATCTGCTAAAGGCGAGGACAAAAAAGCAACAGATTATTATAAAAAGTATCTTTCTTTGAGAGATTCTTCGCAAATGGCAAAAGAGATGCGCGAGCGCAGAATGGCTGAAGAGTTAAGAAAACTTGCCGATGCCGAAGAAAAATATCAAAAAGGACTTGATAAAGAGGAATTTACAGAACTTAACGCTGCAAATCTCCAACTTATAGCAGAAAACCGTCAGAGGGAAATCGAACTTCTTACCAAAAACAATGAAATTCAGGAAATGGAAAAGAAGCGTATCGAACAATCCCTTATTCTTGCCCGCCAACAACAAGAAGCGTTGAAAAAAGAAAACGAAATCCGTGCACTTCAGTTGGAAAGGGAAAAAGCGGAAACCAGATTGAAATTGCAAGACGCTGCTGAAAAAGACCACCAAAGGGAAATCAAACTCTTGGAAGAACAACGTAAAAACCAAGCTCTTACGATTGAAAACCAACAAAAGGCGGCTAAACAAATGCGTCTTATAGTTTATATGGCATTTGCAATGATTTTGTTTTTCATCGTCGTGTTTATCATGATGAGAAAGAAAAACAAAAAACTCAAAGAGCAGCAAAAAGAAATTGAACAAAAAAATGCCGTTCTCGTTACCAAAAACGACGAGATTATGAGCATCAACAACGAGCTTTCAAGACAAAAGGAAATCATCGAAAAGGCAAACCAGTCTATCACAGATAGTATCGTATACGCTAAACGTATACAAACTGCGGTATGTCCATCCCCGACTTTCCTTTCTACGTTCAACTTTGAATATTTCCTTGTTTTCAGACCAAGAGACATCGTCAGCGGCGACTATTATTGGTTTTACAGCGATAACAAGGATTTTGTTTACATCGTAGCAGCCGATTGTACGGGACACGGCGTTCCGGGTGCGTTCATGAGTATGTTGGGCGTTTCGCTTTTCAACAAAATCGTTGCGGAAAGAAACGTACATGAACCTGCCGATATTTTGACAGAATTAAGAAAAGAAATCAAAATCGCTCTACACCAAGAGTCTATGAATTCGGCTCAAAAAGACGGTATGGACTTATCACTAGTAAAATACAATCTGAAAGACAATAGTTTAACCTTCTCAGGTGCTAATAATAACGGCTATTTGATTCAAAGATTTTCACATGAAGAAGAGGATTTGGCAAAAAGCAATTTGGCAAAACCGGAATTTTTAAGAGAAAACTTAGGCAGTTATACAAAACTTACGGTAATGCCTGCTGATCCTATGCCTATCGGTGTGTATATCAGAGAGAAAGAAAGATTTTCTCAAAAAGAATACAAACTCAGAAAAGGAGATAGTTTCTACCTTACCTCTGACGGTTACATCGATCAGTTCGGCGGCGAACACGGCAGAAAATTCTTAACCAAAAACTTTGAAAAAATGCTCCTTGATATTAACGGTTATTCCATGGATCGCCAAGAAGAAATCGTTATAGCAACTCATGAAAAATGGATTGGAACCAATTATACACAATTGGACGATATTATCGTAATCGGAATCAGAGTTTAAAAAAAGGAAACAAAAAATGGCTTACGAAATTGAACGGAAATTTTTAGTAAAAGGTGAATTCAAACATCTTGCCTCAAGCAGTACTTACATAGTACAAGGTTATTTGTACTCGTCGCCGCAAAAATCGGTAAGAATTAGAATAAAAGGCGACAAAGGTTTTATAACGGTAAAAAGCAACGTCGCCGACACTGAAATCACCCGTAACGAATGGGAATATGAAATTCCTGCAAGCGATGCCCACGAAATGCTGAAACTTTGCAGCAAAAATATTGTGGAAAAAACAAGATATATAGTCAATTATAAAAACATGGTTTTGGAAATTGACGAATTTTACGGGGACAATGAAGGATTATTATTAGCAGAAATAGAGCTGACATACGAAACCCAACGTTTTGATAAACCGGATTTTTTAGGCGAAGAAGTAACAACAGATACCCGTTATTTCAACTCCGAACTCGCAAAAAAACCGTACAAAAATTGGTAAAAACCTTAAAACAAAGGTCTTTGTTCTAAGGTTTTTAAGTATTCTTCGGCTGCTTGGTATATTCCAAGCAAATGCTCCTGAGCAGTTTTCTTTTTCTCTAACACTCTGTCAAACAGCATTGAAGCAGTCTTATTATCGAGATTAGAGGTGCAGTTTTCTAAAAGTGTCAGAATATCGAAAACTATTTCAAAATCGCTGAAACTCAACAGCATATTAACAATTTCCTCCGCCTTTTCGGTAAAATCCATTCCGGAAAGCCACAATGAGGAAATAATGGATTTTTTAATCCCGGGGTCTTGAACCTTTGACATAAAATCAAAAGCCATAAATGCGGTTTCAGAGGTTTTCAGACTGCTGATAATGTCGTAAATAACGCTTTTAACCTCTTGAGAACGGTTAGAAACCAAAAGCTCCAAGACGTTCGGCAACATAACGGCATCACCGTTTTCGCGGTAATAATGAAGCAAACCGGGCAGCTGAGAATCAGAATCGTTTTGCAATTTTTGCAAAAAAAGTTTTCTTTCTTGACTGTTCATACAACTAAATATTAAAATAGCAACGGCAAAGTTAAAAAAAATTATCTGAAAATAACGTTTTTTATTTCAGAAAATATTATCTTTGTCAAAAATTTTGCAATAAAGACTTTAGATAATCAGTTATAATCTAAAAAGTTAGCAGATTATTTATGAAAAGAACGAAACACATAATACCTGTATTGGTGCTTTTGGTATCAGTTTTGTGCGGTTGTGGTTCATCAGGAACACCCTACAAAACCAAAAAAGATATGCGCGAGGCTGCCAAAGAAAAGACTTCTGGACACAACGAAGCCGCTGTTTATTATACGCTACCTTCGCCCTTGGAGGTCGCTTATATAATACAGTCAACAGGCGTTGATTACGACTTAAAACTCCTTCACAAAACAGAGTTAGGAGTCAGATATTCAACAAACAGGGCAGCTGCCATAAATCTCGGAATTTACGGGGCTGATTTGAGTTATTCGATTTATTTCAATCAACAACAAGTTGCTCTGAAATATCTCGACTGCATTAAAGATTTGTCAAACAATTTGGATATTTCAGATGCAAAACTGCAAGACAAACTCAAAGAAATGGAAGAAAATATACAAAATAGAGAAACGTTAAAAAAAATGGTTTCTCAGACTTTTTTCCATTCCGATGCGTTATTAAAAGAAAGCAGTAGAAAACAAACAGCCGTAATGGTTGCCGCCGGAATGTGGATAGAAAGCCTTTATATTTCGACACAACTCTCTTACGGTGAACCGAATTCCAATCCAAGATTGTCGAAATCGGTTATAGAACAGGGTCTTGTATTTGAAGACTTGTACAATATGCTTTCAACTTTTAGTTCAAGCAGCGACATCGAGTACATCAAAAACGAACTTATGCCGCTCAAAAATAGTTTCAAAACCATAAACAAGCAGTTGGGCAATACGTATTTATCCTCAGAGAAAAACAAAGTAGATGCAAAGCTTTTTGAAAAACTTTGCGAGGCGGTAAAAGACGTGCGCAACAATTTTACACAGTTGTTTTAAATAAAAAAATTACAACGATTGATTAACGAATGAAAATAAACTTTTTGGACATGAAAAAATTTTTAATTATAGCCTTGTTATCAACGGTAATTAATTTCTCGGCAAAGGCTCAATGTCATGAATACATTGAAACCATTGCTGAATCGGAGTTGGAACCGTACATTTTGGACGGAAATTTCATTGCCCCGATTGTCACCGAGGGTGAAACCGTAACTTTAACAAGAACTTTTCTCGCCGGACAAAGTTATAAAATAGATGTCTGCGGAATGGATATGTTTTTTAAGGAAATCACTATTACGGAGGAAAAAAACGTAGTTTTCAAAAATTTCGGAAAAGACTCTGAGGACAAAATGTTCACAACCTCGGAAGGCACTACACTGCCCGTTTACGGACTGAATTTTTATGAATTTACTCCCGACCATACCATGAACCTTAAAATTAAAGTCAAAATCACACCGTTTGAAGGCGGCGGCGGACTCAAATTGGAAGGTTGTTTAGGTATCCTCGTCGGTTTCCAAAAATAAAAAGACTAAAAATAAATAACGGTACATTTGCGACACAAAAAAATTCTCCGTTTGTATTTTAATTGTCAAACAATTACAAACGTTATGAAATTTTTTTGCCTTAAAATTTGACAATGTTGCCGTTTATTATGTAACTTCGCAATGTTTTTTAAAAAGAAAATTATAGACACCATTATTAAAAAAAATAAATTATAGAAAATGAAGTTTAACAAAAACTATGATGCAAACAGCAATGATTTTGCATTCGACGAACTTGATAACAGCCACCAAAAAGGCTATCAGTTAGCCAGAAAGAAAAAATCTCTCGAGGAAGAAGATGCCGAATTTGACGACGAATTCTCAGATGAGAATTTTGACGATTCTTTGTTGGATGATTTTGACGACGATATTGACGAGGTTGATTTTGACGACCTTGACTTGGATGAATTCGACGAAGAATTAAGCGATGACGATTTAGACGATGTTTTTAGCGGCAGCGGATCTTCGTCCCGTAAAAAGTCAAAGAATTCAAAAAAAGGTAAGAAATCTGACGACGATGATATGGACGATGATGAAATTGATGACAGCCGTTTTTACAACGACGAATTCAAAGATTTCGACAACTACACCACCGTTACGGATTTTGACGACGACTTGGATTCGTATTTAGACAACGAAAACTATTCGGACGGATATTACGACTTCGACGACAGATACTAAAAAAGAAACTCCGCCTTAAAAAAACAAATTGATTTTTAAGGCGGAGTTTCTTTTTTTATTATAAATTTCCAAAATTTTTAATTATCAAAAACATTGTAATACTCCTCAGGCGAATTAATCAATTCCAACGCCGCATTGTATTCCTTATCTTGAGAATTCAAAATCATCCGAGACTCGTTAGGACCGAACAAAAAGAACGCATAACGCGCTTTCAAATTCGTACAGATACGCTCTCGTGCCAAGGAATTAATGCTTTTATCATAATCCTTTCCCGTAATTTTCTGCATTTTAGTAGTATCGCTGACATGATAAACGTACAAAGACTCAAGCAATAAAGAATCAATAAAAAACATGCTTTTAAACTTTTGAAAAGTACCGTATTTTTTCAAATATTCCGCTCTTCTATTGTCAATATCGTCCATTACAAAATTGTCAATAACGCCGTTCTTAGCGAAATCCTCCCAAAAATCAGCGATTTTTACAGTGTCCTCAGGAATGAAAATATCCGGAACAATTCCCATATCGGAATAAACTGGACGTTTTTTTATAATCGTCTGATAGACAAAAGCATCATCAAGTTTCAAATTTTTCAAAGAAATGTTTTCACCCTTTTCCTTTCTCTCGGAAAGTTCTTTTCCGTAGTCGGAAAATTTTCCGGGCGTGTACGGTTTTTGAATACAACGTCCTGAAGGCGTATAATATTTTGCCGTTGTAACCCTGATTTGCGAAGAATCACTCAAAGTAAAAATTCCTTGAACAAGTCCCTTGCCGAAACTTCTTCTGCCAAGAATAACGCCTCTGTCCCAATCTTGAAGCGCACCTGCTACGACTTCACTTGCCGAAGCAGATTTCTCGTTGATAATCACGCAAACACGGCTCTTATGCAACAAACCTTTCTCCGTAGAAAAATAACTTTGGTCACGGTGTTCACCCCTCGCGCTCAAAATCTGACGATCGGAATCAAAAAAATTATCACAAACCTCAATACATGGCAATAAAAGTCCGCCCGGATTGTCCCGTAAATCCAAAATCAAATTAATACGTGATTTGCGCTTTTGAAATTTAGAAATCACCTCACGGAACTCCCGCCCTGTCGAGGTTGAAAAACGTGAAATTCTGACATAAACCGTCGTGTCGTTAGGCGCATAATACGACTCAATACTATTGTTAGGAACTTGCCCCTTAAAAAGCGTCATGGGACGGATTTTTTTGTCCTTTATAATACCAAGTACGACACTATCCTTTTTGTTACGATTAATAATTTCACAAATATCGGCATGAGAGTAAAGATGTCCCGTAACCTCTTCCCTATCAATATATGCGATTTTAGCACCCGGTTTTAATCCGGCTTTTTGAGCGGGACTCTCCGGGATCACATAAGTTATGGTCATCGAATCGTTAAACATTCTGAATTGAATACCTAATCCTCTTTTGAAAGCACTCTGCTTTTTAGCATCTTCCTCGGCTTCGCGTTTAGTACGGTAAACGGTATGCGGATCCAACCTTTCAAACATGGTTTTAATGGTTTCCTCCACTAAACGCCTCATATTGATAGTATCCAAATAATTATCAGAAAGACAACTGATTACGCTCTCAATTTTCTCCAATTCCGGATCCTGCTGAGCACGTAGGGGCATAACAAAAAACACGGAAAAAATCAAAACAATAAATGTCTTAGTCATCTAAAGAGAATATATTTTGTTGAGAATTTCGGTTAAGGCTATTCCTGCTTTTTCAGGCAGATAAATATCCGTAATACTGTCAGTATAAGCGGATTTTGATGGATTAATTTCGATAATTTTAGCACCTTTTTGTTTGGCTACAGTAGGAATATACGCAGCGGGAGTTACCTCGCCGGTAGTACCGATAACCAAAACGACGTCGGCTTTTTCTGCCAAAGCAAAAGATTCTTTATAAGCATTTTGAGGAATACCTTCTTCAAAAAATATGAAATCAGGTTTCAAAATTCCACCGCATTTACATTTAGGCGGCAAATTTTCCAAACTGACATCCTTTACCGAATACTTTTTTCCACAATTCATACAGACCATTTGGTCTAACGTTCCGTGAAACTCTATCACTTTTTTGCTGCCCGCTTTTTGATGGAGATTATCAATATTCATCGTAACGACAGCCTTCAAAAAACCAAGTTCTTCAAGTTTTGCCAAGGCTTTATGAGCCGAATTAGGTTCGGATTTTCCCCAATAATCATAAAAAATCTCTTTGATAGACTTCCAGCAAACAGAAGGTGAATCAATAAAACGACTCAAAGAAAGTATTTCCGGATCGTATTTCGACCACAACCCTCCCTCGCCTCTGAACGAAGGAATACCGCTTTCAACGCTTATTCCCGCACCCGTAAAGGCAATCATACTTTTTGCATTCTTTATTATCGATGCAATTTCAAGTACAGCATTTTCATTCATTTCCACTCAGATTTTAGTTGCACAATTGTTTGCAAAGATAATTCTTTTTTATGGGAAATAATACAAATTTAATTATTATTTTTTCCGATTTTATCTATCATTTTTCTTAAAACACTAAAATCTTTCAAAATCCGAATCCTCACCTGAATCTTGCAAATCGATTTTAGCACCTTTGGTTTGCTCCAAAGCCTTGGTTGTGGTCGGAGAAAGTTCTTTTTGCTCAACTTTCACCCTCGAAGTGCGTTTCTGCGGAACTGTTGAAGCAGGTTTTGTTGCCACTTCCGTTGAAATTTTTCCCGTTTGAGGATTATCCTTAGGCTTATCCTCTCTCTGAATTTTCTGTTTAAAACTTGAAGTTTTGTTTTCAAAAACTTTTTTCTCAGAAACATTTTCAACATTAAAATAAGCAACAGCTTTTTTCAAAACATCGCATTGCTCTGTCAAATTAGCACTTGTAGAGGCTAATTCTTCCGACGAAGAAGCATAACCTTGAGTTACTTCGTTAAGGCTCTGAACCGCTGAATTTATTTGACCGATATTTGCAGTCTGTTCGCTTGAAGCGGCCGCAATTTCTCTTACGAGATCGGTTGTCCTTTCAACATCAGGAACAATATCTTTCAACAACATACCGGCATTTTCCGAAATTTGAACGCCGTCTTTGCTGACTTTATCAATTTCGGCAGCTGCTTTAGCACTTCTTTCGGCAAGTTTTCTGACCTCAGCGGCAACAACGGCAAAACCTTTGCCCTGCTCCCCTGCCCTTGCAGCCTCAACAGCAGCGTTAAGAGCAAGAATATTCGTCTGAAAGGCAATTTCGTCAATAATTGAAATTTTGTCAGCAATTTCTTTCATCGCCGTCATCGAAAGCGAACTTGCCTCACTACCTTTACGAATACCAGAAAGGGTTTTCAAAGCGATTTTTTCAGTTTCGCGGGCATTATCGTTGTTTTGAGAAATAGATGCCGTAATCTCCTCGATAGACGAGCTAACCTCCTCTGCTGAAGAGGCTTGATGACCAGCATTATCACTCATCATTTGAGCCGTTTTAGACATTTGGCTCGAACTTGTATAAATATATTCCGTACCCAAATTAATTTTTGCAACAATATCACGCAGTTTTTTCGACATCATATTAACAATCTCAGCAATTCTTCCAATCTCGTCTTGACTGTCAATATCAACACGAGTATTCAAATCGCCGTCGCCGATTTTTTCCAAACCGTACATGACTTTTTTAAGAGGAACTACCACATCGCTGGCTATTTTTAAGGCGATAATGATTGACACGACAAAGAATATCAAAAACGCAATTACTGCTAATCCTATAAGCGAAGAAACTCTGGAAGCAACATTAGACATAACTTCCTGACTTTTAACGGTTGCCGTATTAGAAAGACCTTTAGCCAAGCCCAAAACTTTCTGTGAAAATCCAAGCGAAACGCCTTCAATATTTTTGTAACGACCAAACATTACGTAATATTCTTTTGAACCGCTAACATATTGTTGAATAAGCGAAATTAATTTGTCAGCCTCGTTAGAAACACCGTATTGAGAGGAAAAACCTCTGATTTGAGCCATATTACGGCTGACTAAAGCAATAGTTTGCTGAACCTTTGCCTGATCTTTCATTAAGCCTTTTGCGTCTTTTATACATTGAACGGTTTCCAAAATCAAAGCAACCCGTTGAGCAGCATTTTTGTCGGAGGCAGCAATTACTTTGTCCTTTATATAAAACATAATTTTATAAAATTCCTCCTTCAATTGCTCCAAATCAGCATACTTTAAATCCATTTTACGAATCAACTCATTGACTTCCAAGAGTTTAGTTTCGTATACTTGAAGATTATAACCGGCAGAATCCAAAGCGTTTTTTTCCCCTGGTGCTACAGCCTTAGTTTTAAGCTCCTCTACTTGTTTTTTTGCGGTCTCAAGATTGACTTTCGCATTTTCAAATTCCACATTATCATGCGAGGCAATATACCCACGGAAATGAAACATACACATAATCGTTGACTCGTTAAGACCGTGAATCAACGTATTTTTTGGTACGTTATTTTCCGTAATATTGACAATGGTATTTTTAATTTTGATAGTAGTTGATACCGGAAGTAAATAACTCACGGCCATAAGCAAGATCAAAAAACCAATTCCAAACAAAAGTTTTTTTCTAAGCGGTAAATTCTTAAAGTTGAACATAGTGTATTTTTTTATGCTTATTATATTTTTCTTGATAATTCCAAAAACTAATTTCTTATACGAAAAAAGCGGAAAAAAGTTTCTATAAAAACAGAAAAAATTATGCCAAAAAACTTTCACTCGGAAATTAAGGAAATAATTGTCAATTTTTTTTGTAAAATTTAAAATTATTTATATAACTTTGCAAACTCAAAGATTAAAAACGATGGAAAACAAAAAAGCGTTAGTTGAATATTCCGGTGTAGAAATAGAACGCTCCGGGCAGACAATCATTTCGGATGTAAACTTCCAACTATTTGAATCAGAGCTGATTACAATAGACGGGAGCATAGGTAGCGGCAAGACATCGCTATTCAAAACTCTTTACGCCGATTTGCCGATTAAAAAAGGCAGTGCAAGGGTTTTGGACTTTGAACTCAACGGCATCCCGGAAAGAAAAATTTCAAAACTCCGTCGCAGAATGGGAATCATTTTTCAAGATTATCAACTTTTTGACACAAAAACAGTCAGCGGCAATCTTGAATTTGTAATAGATTCGTTAGGTTTCAAAACGCCGTGTCCGAGAGAGGAATATATCAACAACGTGTTAGGAAAAGTCGGAATCATAGGCAAAGCGGGTAGTTTTACACACATGCTTTCGGGCGGAGAGCGTCAAAGCGTTGCAATTGCGCGGGCTATTGTTTGCAAGCCTGAAATCATTATCGCTGACGAGCCGACAGGAAATCTTGACGAACAATCAGCAAGACATATTGCAAAACTACTTTACTCTCTCTCTCAAGAAGGCACTTCGGTAATCGTTGCAACACACGACGGCGATGTTTTTAAAGAGTTTCAACACAGAGAGTTACACGTAGAAAATGGCAAATTAATAAGCTAATTTTTTATTATTTTCATACAATTAACATAAAAAAATAACCGTTCTTCCGAACGGTTATTTTTTTTATCCTTGTGCCGGTAAATCATCGCCTTCCGGCTCTCCGTCAGGGAGTTGCTGTTTGACAAATTGTTCATCTTGATGTTGTTCAAATGAGGGTTCGCCTTCAAGAGCGTCCTCTGAAACTACTTCTGTCTGTTCCATTTGAGAATTATTTAATTGGTTATCGTCATCGTCCTGCAAGCCGGTATAAATTTTAATTATTTTCGGCTCTTTTCTCTCCTGAGCATCCGAAGAATTTTCTTCCTCAGTCGTAGTAGCTGTTGTGGTGGTCGTGGTAGTAGTCGTGGTTACGGTTGTAACAATATCATCCTCGTCTTCATCAAGTGAGATATTAGCACCCATAGCCGTATCTATTTCAAAATCAGGCGTTTCCTCTCCGTCCGACTCAACATAATCATCTTGTTCGTCAGGATTATAACCCGGAAGTTCTTCCTCCTCGGTCTCCTCAACTACTGCTTTTGAATCCTCGTGATTATCATAATATTGCTCCAATAAATTCTCATCAACCTCATCCGATTGAAAATCACTTTGATCATCATCGTCCTCTGTTTCTTTCGTCTCTTCAACAAGAATTTGGGTTTTCTCATCTGAAACTTCTTGCTCTTCATCAGATTTCTTTTGCTCCTGATCTTCAGAAACTTTTTCTTCCATCACAATAGTTTCAGATGAATTATTCTCAAGATTTTCAGATGAATATTCTTCTTGAGCCGAAGTATTTTCAATAGTTTCAGAAGTGTTTTCAACTATTTCAGAAGTGTTTTCAATAGTTTCAGAAGAATTTTCAACAGTTTCAGAAGAATTTTCAATAGTTTCAGAAGAATTCTCAACAGTCTTTGAAGAATTTTCTTCGGGCTCGATTTTTTCACCCATTAAAGGATCTGAATCCTCCTTAGGGACTGTTGTAGTCGTTGTCGTAACGGTCGTAAAAGTATCTCCAGAATCGTTAATAACAACAGTTTCGGTTGTCGTAGTAGTCGTTGTTTGGGGTTCGGGTTCTACCTTAACAATAAGATTATCGTATTCAGGCTCTTTTTCGTCCGAAGTATCTTCCTTTTTAACGTCATCGTTTGAAATTTCAACAATGATTTTATCAGCCTCCAAATCCTTAGAAATCAAAGTCGCCGTATCATCTATAACCTCTTGAGTTGTAACGGTTTGAGTCGTTTCTTCAACGGTTCTAAGAATTTCCAAATCAAAACTTGAAACTTTTACGTAATCATCAGCATACATTTCAAACTGACTCGAAAGCGACCAAATGCGGTACCAAATTCTCAAAACAATGAAAAACTGCTGAACGAAAAACATAATTATCAGTCCCCATGTTGAAGCCGTACCGATTTTGTCAAAAGTCATTTTATAAAGAACAAGCGTAAAAAACGGAACAACCAAAAGCAATGCGTACAAGAAATAAGTTTTAACAAAATTGTTGAAAACATATTTCACGGCTTTTCCGATAGCTTTTAAAACTCTGTGAGTTTCAGCCATTTCCATATAAAATTTGGCATAATCCGAAATCATCAAAAGCAAAACAACAACGCAAGCATAAATAAATGCCGCAATCGAATACGCCCAATACAAAGGACCTTCCGAGGTGATATTGCCGAACAACTGCAAAAGTAAAGATGCTAATCCGAAAAGAACGAAAAACATCACTATTTGAGCAAGAATCATTAAAATATCACAAAGCAAAAACCTCAAAAAATTAACGCCCGCACCCGAAAAAAACGTTGTCGTAGTGTAGTCCTCCTTGTTGAAACAACGTATAATCCCGCCGACAAAAAATATCATTATCAGCCAGTAAACAAACACCGTAAACACGCCTTGATGAAAAATAGAATCCAAATTCCAAGAATGAAAATTCATCAATTCGGTAAAAGCCGTCCAATCAAGCGTTTTGGAAATTATGCTTGAAGAACTCGCCGACTGAAACGAAAAGAAAAACGGCAATGCCAACGATAATCCCAAAAGCAAACAAATTGCGTAAATCAGAAAAATCATTTTCGGCCTGCGCAACGAATTTCTAAAACCTGAAGAATATGCCTTTAATATATTCATTTTTTTATTCTAATTTTTTTAGTCGGTTAATAAATTTTAAGCAAAGAAAAATACTGTTTGGAAAACGTTTTCTACCCAAAACAAAAATTTTGAAGCGTATTTCCAAATCGGGTTTTGCGAATCGGATTCGTAACTTATTGAATTGTTAATCAAATCAATATCACAACGGATTTTGTTTTTCGGGTCGATTTGAGCAGAAACTACGCTGCTGTTTTTGGTAAACGAAAATTCCTTGCAACGACCTTTACCGTCCCATTTTACGATTTCCTCATCGCCGTTCTTAAACCTTACCAATATCTCAACCGGCATTACCATCGTACCCATTCTCTGAACAAAAACCGATGATTTTATCACACTTTCGCCGTCCTCGCGTCCTAAAATTTTGTCAATTCCACTGTCAAAAAAGCCTTTCTGAGATTCCTTAACAACGGTATTAACTATTTTTGTAAGTTTATAATCACAAACCTCGTCGGTTAAAAACGCACTTTTGAAAAACCAATTCAAATTATCTCCTAAATCAGAATTTTTAATTTCGCTGACTTTTTTGTTGATAACACCGTAAAAATCATTTGCTGAAGGATGAGAATATTTGAATCTTTCATAATAATCTTTCATCGCTGCGTTAAAATTATCCTCGCCCAACATACCTTTCAATGTTTGCAACATCGTAGCGGGTTTGTTGTAAGCCATCAACTGATAAGTATGTGAAGGATAACGCCATACATAATTATTAATAGTAGAAATTGCGGGATTATAAGACTGAGTATATCCGAGCCTTATTTTTTCAGAGGCGTTTTTCTTAAAGCCTAAGAAATTGAAGTCAGAACCCTCACCGAAATAAGCGTCCAAAATTTCACCCTCGTAAAAATATGTGATTCCCTCGTCAAGCCAAGCCTCTTCAAACTCGTTGCTTGCAACTGCTGCCATAAAATAATTATGTACAAACTCGTGAACAGCAACGCTTTCAGCCTCATGTATTCCGTCAATACGATTTGTATGAACGGTTATAAACATCGGATATTCCATTCCGGCAGCACCACGTGCATAAAAAGGACAATCAGCAAGCGTAATTTGAGGATAAGGATATTCGCCGACATTTTTCTGCATATACTCCATTGCAAATTTTACGGCGTTAATATAACGCTCCGCATCAGAGGAATGTTCGGGCATATACAAAAGTTTGATACCTTTATTATTATAAGTATCAAGCATAACCTTGTAAGCAGGCGATGCCGTCCATGCAAAATCAATCACGTCGTTAGCGAAAAACTTGTAAGTCTTTGTACCATCGCCGAGTGTGGCATTATAAGTTTCAACGCCGGTTGCTCCGACAACGTATTTTTCGGGAACGTTAATCGAGACTTCATACGTGCCGAAATCAGCATAAAACTCCGAATCAAAATGAAATTCATGACAATTCCAACCAGCAGTCTTACGACCTCTCATGCCCTTAGGCTCGTAAACCGCAATTTTTGGAAACCACTGTCCGACCATAAAAAAGTCTCCCCTTTCATAACCAGTTCTCTTTAAGATTTTCGGTAATTTTGAAAGAAACGAAACACTGATTTGAATTTGACCGCCGGGGACAACACCCTTTGGCAAAGCCACTTTCATAACCGTCTGATCGTCCTCGTTGTTGGTATCGGGGTGAACATATTTCAAATCAGGTGTCAAGGGATCGCCCTCCAATGTCGTCATTCTTAAAATATCAATGTATCCCCAATCAGAATCCGAAAAATCTTCGCTCAAATTATAACCGTATTCCCTCGCACTTTCTAAGAAAAAAGTACTCTTGGAATTTTTAAAAGCATTAAGATAAGTGTGGAACATAAGCTCCGAAACCGTATCCCTTGTATTATTTTTCCACGTAATAATCTCCGTAGCGGAAATCATTTTAGCCTCTGTATCAAGTTTAGCATCTATTTTGTAAGATGCGATTTGCTCAGTTCTGTTCTCCAAAACCAAATCCTGAGCCGAACAAACAATACAGCTCAAACATAAAAGCGAAGAAATTATGATTTTTCTCATATATTTAAAATTGTCTTTTTTTATAATTTAACGGCAATAATGTTAAAATTTTACATAAAAAAGTAAAATTAAAATTATCGTTTATCCCATGTCGTTTTCAAAAAGTAAAAGTAATACCTTTAAATGAAACTACCAAAATTTTTTTTATCGAAAATAAATAATAATTTTTTTCACATTTTTTTTTAGAAAAGTAATAATTAAAATTTATCTTTGTGCGGTATTTATAAAAAAAGTGATTTAAGATTATGAATAATATTTTACCGACAACTTTCAACGTTTTGTATGTCTTTGCAGGCATGGTTCTTTTGGAATTTATCATTTTTTTGATAATGTCAGCCAAAAAGAAATTGAATGTAATAAGAATATTTTTTGCCGTTTTGAGCGGAAACGCTTTCACGACAGTTTTAAATCTTTTCGTTCCCGAAGGCAGTTCCACATTCGGGTATCTGACATGGTTTATAATAGCATTTTTGATGGCAATTGCAGCTGAATGGCTGATTTACATTGCTTATTTCAACGATAGGGAAAACCGCCTTTCAAAGACCGGATTTCTTTGGATTTCAATAGTTTGTAACTTAGTTACGTTTTCGATTCTTTATCTTTTGAAACAATATTCTCTGCTTTAAGATGACAGAATTAGACATTCAGTTGTTTTTAAGACTTTTGGAAGCTTCTATTTTGGGCGGAATTATCGGTCTTGAAAGGGAGTACAGATCTAAAGTTGCAGGTTTCAGAACGCATTTTTTGGTTGCGCTGGGAAGTGCACTTTTTATGATTATATCCATATACGGCTTTGACAACGAGAATGTTACGTATGACGCATCAAGAGTTGCCGCACAAATTGTATCAGGAATAGGTTTTATAGGTGCGGGAGCGATAATTTTTCAAAAACACGCTGTAAGAGGTTTAACAACAGCGGCAGGACTTTGGGTAACGGCAGCAATCGGAGTTTGCGCCGGCTCCGGGAGATTTTTTCTTGCCGCAGCCTCAACGGTAATGGTTCTTTTAAGCCTTGAAACATTGAATTTCGTTTTGTCAAAACTTGGTAAAAAAATTGTATCGCTCAGTATTTCAGCACATTCTAAAAACGAAATCAACTCTATTTTGCAGAACTTAAAAAATTCAGGTTTTGAAGTTGATACTTATAACATGGAACTCAAACGCAAGAGCGACGGCGATGTATACGTCCTTACAATGGAGGTAAAAGTAAAACGTAAAGAATACGAACGAAAAGTTACCGAATTGTTTGCTAATTTCGACGAAGTTTCAATTGACACTATATAATTATGATAAATTTTAACTATCACACACCCACAGAAATAGTTTTCGGCCATGAAACTGAAAACCAAACAGCTGCACTCATAAAAAAATACGGAGGCAAAAATGTTTTAATTCATTACGGTGGCAAAAGCGCACAAAAACTCGGCATAATTGACAAAGTTACACAACTTTTTTCCAATGAAAACATCAACTATACCCTTTTAGGCGGTGTAGTTCCTAATCCAAGGTTGAAAAAAGTAAAAGAAGGTATACAAATTTGCAAAGAAAAAAACATAGATTTCATACTTGCCATAGGCGGCGGAAGTGTTATCGACTCTGCTAAAGCAATTGCCTACGGTCTTGATTATCAAGGCGATGTATGGGATTTGTTTGATAATAAAGGCACGGCAAAAAGTTGCAGACCCGTAGGAGCTATTTTAACAATTCCGGCAGCGGGCAGCGAAATGAGCGACAGTTGCGTTATCACAAAAGAAGAAGGGAACTTAAAACGCGGTTATAACAACGGGATTTGCCGTTTGAAATTTGCCGTTATGAACCCTGAATTTACGTATTCTCTGCCTCAATATCAAACCTCATGCGGTGCAACGGATATAATGATGCACACTATGGAGAGGTATTTCAGCCCCGATACCGACATGGTTTTGACGGACAGAATTGCAGAGGCATTGATGAAAACAGTAAAAGACAGCGTTTTTGAAGTCTTGAAAAATCCTCAAGATTATAATTCGAGAGCGCAGCTGATGTGGGCATCAAGTCTTTCACACAACGATTTAACGGGTTGCGGAATGAAACGCGATTTTGCCACACACAGACTTGAACACGAACTTTCAGCGGAATACGACGTTGCTCACGGAGCCGGTCTTGCTGCTTTGTGGCCGAGTTGG
Organism: Bacteroidales bacterium; assembly: GCA_017544805.1. Classification (GTDB taxonomy): domain Bacteria; phylum Bacteroidota; class Bacteroidia; order Bacteroidales; family UBA3824; genus UBA3824. The sequence goes on from JAFYDK010000001.1 coordinate 69,352, forward strand.
GCAAGATACGTAATGAATTGCAACATAGCACGTTTCGTACAATTTGCAGTAAATGTTATGGGTGTTGAAAACGATTTTTCAAACCCCGAAAAAACAGCTTTGAAAGGCATAGAGGCAATGGAAAGATTTTATCACGCTATAAAAATGCCTATCAATATTCCTGAACTTTTGGGCAGAAAACTTTCAGAGGAAGAAATTTTGAACATGGCTCAAAAATGCAGCCGCAATGACACACTCACGCACGGCTCGTTCAAAGTCCTGAAAATGAACGATATGATTGAAATTTACAAAATGGCGAATATTTAAATATTCGCCAATGTAGAATTTTGAAGAATAGCCGTTGAGCGAGACAACATTCTGATAAATTCTTTTGCGGAATTTTTCAAATATGAATCTTTCAAGGTATGAATACAACCGTCCATGCCGTTGCCGGGTTCATCAATTCTGACAGCTCTCAAGCCCTGCTCGTTTAGCACCGTGCTCTCGCTCAAAACAGTAACGTATTGAGTATTGCGAATCAAACTGAAAAGCATGTGTACGTTATTGATTTCCACTTTGATGCGATAATTATGACCTTTGCCTTCGATAATTCTGTCAAAAGCGTTTCTTGCTTGAAGACCGTGCGAGGGCAAAGCCAAATCGTAATCTTCCAACTCGCCAAGCGTTACGGATTTTTTTCCCACAAGAGGATGATATTCATTAACAATGGCAGCCAAACGGTTGTTGAAAAGCAAATGACTTTCGATGTTATTATAATTTGCCGAAGGTTTGAACGCCAAAACGAAATCCAATTCATGCTTCAACAATTTTCCGATTAACGTAGACATTGAATCGTAACGGACATTGATTTTAATTTTCGGATATTTTTTCAAGAAATCGACCATCGTCTCGTTGGTAATGCAACTGAACGAAAATGTAACACCGATATTTAATTCACCCGTTTCCAATCCTTTCAAATCCAAAATCCGCTGTTTGCAAGCCTCGGAATCATTAACTGTTTTTCTGGCAAGAGGCAACAACATCTGTCCTGCCTCGGTGAGAATTACTTGATGACTATTACGCTCAAAAAGCTGTTGATCAAGCTCCTGCTCCAAATGCAAAATCTGCTGCGAAAGAGTACTTTGAGTTATGAAAAGTTCTTTAGCCGCCAATGAAAAATTTAGCGTTTCTGCCGTCCGCAGAAAATATTTTAATTGTCTGAGTTCCATTTTTATTAATTCGCTGCAAAATTAATACTTTCCTCTCTTATAAGCAACTTTTTTTTAGAAAAGAGAAAAAAAATACTATCGGTAAAAACGATAGCACTAATCGTTTTTTTGCGATTTTAACAATCGGAACAAATCATAACCAAAGCTTTTTTATGAATTTCAAAACCCGTAAATTTGCAGTGTAAAAAAATTAAAACCCGGGAAGAGGTTGTTCTTCTCAACAAAAATAAAATCATAAAAAAATGGATTATAGTTGGTTTGCAGTTGCATTTGAGTTATTGCTTGCTTTTTTCGGAATTAAATGGTATATTCATCACACCTATAGAAAGAAGTAGTCTAATGTTTACCTTTTGAAAAACACCGCGCCAAGGGGAATTTCTAACTAGGGCAGCGGTGTTTTTTTATTATGACAAAATTCAAAAAAATTTGCCCGATTATATTTTTCTGCTTACCTTTGCATAAATAATGTAAAGATTATGGAAGAAACCAAACCCCTGATTTTAATCACCAACGACGACGGAATTTTTGCTAAAGGCCTCAAAGAATTGGTCAGAGCCGTAAAAGATTTGGGCGAAATCGTAGTCGTTGCCCCTGACAAAGCGCAAAGCGGTAAAGGACACAGCGTTACGCTTGATATGCCGCTTTGGTACAGACCCTCGAAAATTGACGAAGAAATCCGTGCTTTTAAATGTTCAGGCACACCTGCGGACTGCATCAAAATTGCACTTTTCAAGGTTCTTGACCGCACACCCGATTTGATTTTAAGCGGTATAAATCACGGTTCTAATTCGAGCATAAACATTTTATATTCAGGCACGATGGGTGCGGCAATGGAAGGCGCATTACATCACATACCTTCGATAGGATTTTCGCTTTTGAACTTTGCCCCCGATTCCGATTTCACAACGGCCGGGAAATACGCAAAAGAAATTACGCAAAAAGTTTTAGCGATGGACAAAACATTCCAAAAGAGCATTTGTCTTAACGTTAATATTCCGTACAACGATCCGGAAAACATCAAAGGCATTAAAATCTGCCGACAATCAGCCGGTGAATGGAAAGAATTTTTTGACGAACGTTATCATCCTTCAAACCGCCGTCCGTATTATTGGCTTACCGGTGATTATTACAATTATGAACCTCAAGAAGAAGATACTGACGAATGGGCATTAAAAAACGGTTACGTATCCGTTCAGCCCGTAACCTGCGACTGCACGGATTACAAAATGATGAACGAATTAAAACTATAAAAAACTATCAGATATGAGAGCCGCAATTTGTTTTTCACGGCTCTTTTTTATTTTGCCGCACCCTCAGGCTCGGAATCAAAAGACCTTATCATGCTATCAAGGTCGTGTTTTGAAATATCTTTGTAACTCTCAGGCACAACAAACAAATCGGAATTAACCTGTTCGCCCACAACCTCTACCGCTGTCAGCTCCATAAAAAAACCGCTGAGCAAAACCTGAAATTTCAACAACACACCGTCCAAATCCCTAAAGGCATTATTAATGTTTGATTTTTTGATATTAATATCGTCAGTATACCAAAGTTCCAAATCACGATTTATAGTTTTGCAATGTGCTAACGCCTTATGACACAAATAATTACAAATAGTCATCGTATCGGAAAGTTTTTCGATTTCAATATCGCGGATTTGGTCATAACCGAAAGAAACTCCGTCGGAATCCGTTACGTATTTGTATTTATCAGTCATAATTCTAAACAAAGAATAATACTTATTGTTTTGATTATCAGTGATAAACGAAATATTGAAAGAACCGGCAAAACCTCTGATGCTCAATGCCGTATTATCGTTTTTGAACGACAATTCCACTCTTTCGGGCATAATCGCAACAAGGGAACTACTATTTTCTTCTTTCGGGAAATCCACGGAATAAACAATGCGCCCCTCGTTTATAACAGGAGCGTATTTCTTACCGCAACTATTGGTTATCAGTGCTAATAATAATATTATCAATGAATTAAGGATATTTTTTTTATTCATTGTCGTAAAAGTTTTTGATTATTTAACAACAAATAATGCGCCATATTTTCATAAAAAGGAAAGTTTATATATCTTTGCCACATATAAATATCAAAAAACCTTAGAAATGAAAAAAATTATTTTTTTAATATTAGTAATGCTGACACTCTCGGTTAATGCCCAAAAAAAAACCGCTGCCGAAATTCTAAAAGAATACAAAGTAAATACAGCATTTGAACCCGGAGAAGAACTTATCTACGATTTGAAATACGGAATCGTAAAGGCCGGGGAATTTTCGATAAAAGTAGGACTCGTGCCCGTAGGTTACGAATATTGCTTTTACGCCATTGCTAAATGCTATACGACCGGATTAGCGTCAAAATTAGCAAGAATATACGACGTTTATGAAAGTTATTTTGACATTGTTTCGGGTTTACCGGTAAAAGCTGTAAGAAATGTTACCGAAAACAATTATAAAAGATATAACGAAGATTTGTTTTTTCAGGATTCAAGCGTTGTTTATTCCATGAAAAGCGGACGGCATAAAGTTCCTGAAAATACTTTTGACATAATTTCCGCATTTTATTTTTCAAGAAAATTCATTTTCGATCAAAAATATCAAAAAAACGAATACATGAATTTAACTTCATGGTTTGACGAAGAATTGTATAAGTTTAAAATGGCTTACAAAGGCACAGAAAAAGTAAAAACAGATTACGGAAAAATCGAATGTTTGAAATTTTCCCCGATTTTGGAAAACGATGCTACTTTCAAAAACGAAGACGACATGGTGGCATGGTTCACTAACGACGGAAATTTTGTCCCCGTCAAAATCATAGTAAAACTACCATTAGGAAAGGCAAAATGCGAACTGAAAAGTTTTAAAAACCTAAAAAATAAAGACGGATTTTTAAAAGAATGATTTTTCTTTTCAACAACTTTTTCTACGGCTAAAAAAAAAAATTATTAACTTTGCATTTTATAACGAAATAAAAAAAGAGATGAAAAAACTGTATTTTATGAGGCACGCCAAATCGGATTGGCTCGGCGATGTAGATGATAAAGATAGAATTATCAATTACATAGGCATCAACGAGGCTAAAAAAATCGCTGCCGAAATTATTAAAAAGGAAATAAAATTTGATAAAATTATATGCTCTCCAGCGAAAAGAGCGTATCAAACAGCCGAAATTATCAAAAATAAAATCGGATTTTCAGACGAAATAATTATCGAAGAAAGTTTTTATTTCGACTATCAAAAAGAGATTTTAAAAGTAATAAAAAACATTGATAATCAAGCACAAAGCGTTCTTCTTGTAGGGCATAATCCAACATGGTCGCAAATGGTTTCGCAACTAAAAAAATCACCCGGCAAAATATATCTTGACAATGCCAATTTCGTATGTCTGAGTGCTGATTTCAACGATTGGAAAGAAGCTAATTACGAAAAATTTGATTTTGATTACATTATTTCACCCAAAAACTTATAAAAGGCTATGAATCACTTAAATAAAACATTAATATTACCGGTACTTTTGTTTTTTTCATGCTCTAACGGAATAAAAGAAAACAAAAACCAAAACCAAGGCGAGACTGTTCAACAACAGCCGCAGGAAAAATTTTTCTCATTGAAAATCAATAATTTAGACGAAAATTCGTTAGGAAAAATTTCTGATAAATTTCTCCTTGAAATTTCAGAAGAGAAAAATCAAAAATTCGATTCTGCCGTTGTGAACATAGACGGTAAAAAATTAGCTGTTCTAAATTCCGGCGAATTATCATATACCATTGACACAAAGGATTTTAGATGCGGAATTGTACCTATTACCGTTCAAACGTTTTTCGGCGGAAAAAACGAACATTTAGGAGCATCAATAAAACTCTTTTCCGACATAACACCCAAACACAAGACTTACAAAGTTTTGAAAACATTCAACCATGATAATCAAGCATATACGCAAGGTTTGCAATATGAAGACGGCTATTTCTACGAATCAACGGGTCTGAAGAAAAAATCCTCATTAAGAAAAGTAAAACCCGAAACCGGCGAAATTCTTCAAAGCTATATCCTTGAAGACGAGTACTTTGGCGAAGGTTTGACAATTATGGGCGACAAACTCATTCAACTGACTTGGCAAAATCACAAAGGTTTTGTTTATGACAAAAAAACGTTTGAAAAATTAAGCGAATTTAATGTTTCAACAGAAGGTTGGGGATTGTCATATCTCAATGATACTCTGATACTTACTGACGGTAGCGAAAATATTTATTTCCTTAATCCCGATAATTTTGCCTCGATGAAATACGTTCAGGTTTACGACAATTTAGGTCCCGTAAAAATGTTGAATGAAACGGAAATCATTGATGGAAAACTTTACGCAAACATTTATCAGACGGATATGATTGCCGAGATTGATTATCACACGGGTAAAGTATTGAGTTACATAGACTTATCTAATATTTTACCACAAAATTTCAGAACCTCTGAAACTGACGTTCTAAACGGCATAGCATACGACGAAAAAGGCGGAAGACTTTTTGTTACTGGCAAAAACTGGTCAAAACTTTTTCAAATTCAAATAATTGAACAAGCAAAATGATAATTTTAAAAGACATAAAGAAAAGTTTCTCACAACTCGAAGTTTTAAAAGGTATAAATCTAACGATAGAAGACTCTCAAATCGTATCTATCGTCGGGGCTTCCGGTGCGGGCAAAACTACGCTTCTACAAATTGCGGGAACGCTTTTGAAAGCCGATTCCGGCGAGGTTAATATCGGCGGAATTGATGCGGGCAAACTCTCCGGCAAACGTTTAGCCGAGTTCAGAAACAAAAATATCGGTTTTGTTTTTCAGTTTCATCACCTTTTGCCGGAGTTCAATGCGTTGGAAAATGTCTGTATACCGGCATTAATCGGAGGAAAAAATCAAAAGGAAGCCGAAAAACGTGCTTTAGAATTGTTAGGTTTTCTTAATCTTTCTGAACGCGTAACTCACAAACCCTCAGAACTTTCGGGCGGTGAACAACAAAGAGTTGCGATTGCAAGGGCATTAATCAACGACCCCGAAGTAGTTTTTGCAGACGAACCCTCAGGAAACCTTGATTCAAAAAACAGGGAAGAACTTCACACTCTGCTTTTTCAATTAAGAGAAAAATTCAAAAAGACGTTTGTAATCGTAACCCATGACGAACATTTTGCTGATATGAGCGATAGAATTATCAGAATAAAAGACGGAAAAATTGAAGAATAATTTAATTACGAATTATGAATTGTGAATTAAAAACCCTTTTGGACGAAAAATTCAATCAATATAACACGCCGGAATTTATTTTAAGCGACCCTATACAAATTCCGCACTCGTTTTCTTTGCGTCAAGATATTGAAATTTCGGGCTTTTTAGCCTCGCTGATAGCCTGGGGCAACCGCAAAATGATTATCAACAATGCTAAAAAAATGATGCAAATCATGAATAATTCGCCCTACGATTTCGTTATTAATTTTGACGAAAAATCAGCAGAAAAAATTCCGAATTTTGTACATAGAACATTTCAACACGCTGATTTTCTGTACACATTGGCGGCTCTAAAAAATATTTATCTCAATCATGGCGGCTTAAAAAACGTTTTTGAAGAAAATTTCAAGAAAACACAAAATATAAAAGACACTTTAATTAATTTTAGAAAAGTGTTTTTTGAATGTGATTTTCCACTTCGGACGCAAAAGCATATTGCAGATGTAAAGCGCGGTGCGGCGGGAAAACGTCTTAACATGTATTTGATGTGGCTTTGCCGTAATGACAACCGCGGCGTACATTTCGGGCTTTGGGACATTCCGACATCGGCGTTAATGTTACCGCTTGACACTCACACGGCTTCAACGGGCAGAAAACTTCAACTCATAACCCGAAAACAAAACGATTGGAAAACGGTTGAAGAAATAACCTCTGCACTCAGAGAGTTTGACCCTCTTGACCCTGTAAAATATGATTTTGCACTCTTCGGACTCGGCATTTTTGACAAATTGTAATAGGAGTATATAAAAATTCATGCAACAATGTCCCACAACGTCTTCCATTTTCAGCAATTCTCTGTAAATCAAGACAAAACGGCGATGAAAATCTCTACCGACGGCGTTTTGTTCGGGGCGTGCTGCAATTTTGAAAACGCTGAAAACATTCTTGACATAGGCACGGGCACGGGACTTCTCTCACTTATGGCAGCGCAAAAATCCGCCGCTAAAATCACTGCCGTAGAAATAGACAACGACGCTTATCTCCAAGCCGAAGAAAACGTAAAAAACTCAAAATTTTCTGACAGAATAAAAATTTTTCACGGTGATTTTTTGACATTTTACAAAACCTGCGGCGAAAAATACGGTTACATAATTTCCAATCCGCCGTTTTTTGAAAACGCTTTCAAATCAAACGATTACAAAAGAAATTTTGCACGGCATACAGATTCATTGCCGTTTGAAATGATGATAAAAGGCGTAAAAGAAATAATTTCAGAAAACGGTTTTTTTTCGGTGATAATTCCGTTTGACAAGAGTCTGGATTTTGTAAGACTTTGCGCTCTGAGCAAATTACATTTATGCAAAAAAATCAGCATTTTTTCCAAATCTAATGTACCGCCGCTAAGAGTTATTTTAACATTTTCAAAACAGATTTTACCGATGAAATACGACGAAATTACTATTTACGAAAAAAATAAAACGTATTCCGAAAAATTTAAAGAACTCACAAAAGATTTTTACTTAAAAAAATAATGTTTGCTTTGCTTAAAATTAACAGATTTATATGATTTTTGCAGAAAACAACAGGAAATGGAAAAAATTTTTCAATTCATTAAAAATCAAGCTCTTCCGATTGCAATAATCACGGGAAGCATTTTTTATGATTTTTTTCATAAATTCGCATTCATTTTGCCGTATGCGATGTTCATAATGCTAACTTTAGCATTCACAAAGGTAAGTTTAAAGGAAATTAAGTTCAAAAAAGTTCACATTTTATTACTTGCCGTTACCATTTTAGGCGGTTTAGGAACATATTTAGCGATTGCTCCGTTCAACAAAATTTTAGCGGAATCAATGATGGTAATTATAATGTGTCCAACAGCCGTTTCTGCCGTTGTAGTAACGACAAAACTTGGCGGTAACGCTCCTAACTTAGTAAGTTTCACTATTTTAGCAAACATAGCAGTTGCAATTATAATTCCAGCTGTTTTTCCTCTTATAGAGGCTAAAGGAATGAGTTTTTGGGAAGGTTTTTTGACAATTATTCAAAAAGTTTTTCCGCTTTTGGTACTGCCGATGATTTTAGCAGAACTCATAAAAAAATTTTTACCCAAAACCCATGATTTTCTATTGAAATATTCCGGCGTTTCGTTTTATATTTGGGCAGGCTCAGTGGTAATTTTAATGGGCAGAACGGTAAAATCAATAATCGAAAAGCCTGAAAATTATCATATTGATATTCTAATGGGAATAGCAGCATTGATAATTTGCATAGTACTTTTTACGGTCGGAAAAATCATCGGAACAAAATTAGATGAGAGAATTTCGTGCGGTCAAAGTATTGGTCAAAAAAATACTATTTTTTCGATATGGGTTGCCGGAACATATCTCGATCCGCTAAGTGCCTTATGCAGTGGATTTTACATCATTTTTCAAAATCTATTCAACTCGTGGCAATTAGATAAAAAACGCAAAGCCGATAAGATGCTAAACAAAAATTAGAAATTTGGATTTAAAGTTTTTTTTCTTAAATTTGCACTGTGATTTTCTAAAAAAAATTATGTCAATAACAATTAAAATAGGCTCAAACGTTTTAACACAAAGCGGCGGTACGCTTGACGAAAGCCGTATGAACGATTTAGTCAGAGAAATTTCGCTGCTCCACAAAAAAGGCGAAAAAATTATACTTGTAACCTCCGGCGCAGTTGCTGCAGGAAGATCCATAGCAAGCGGTTATGATATGCTTGATGCCGTTGCACAACGACAGCTTTTATCTTCAATTGGTCAGGTAAAACTCATTGATACTTACAAGAAACTATTTGATATTCAAGGAATTAAAATAGGTCAGATACTTGTTACGAAACAGGATTTTTCATCACGTCAGCATTATCTGAACATGAAAAATTGTATCACAACACTTTGGGAAAACAATGTAATTCCCGTTGTTAACGAAAACGATGCCGTATCTATTACGGGATTAATGTTTACTGACAACGATGAACTTTCAGGTTTGATGGCATCAATGATGGATTGCGATAAATTATTCATTCTCAGCAATATAGACGGAATTTATAACGGCAATCCCAAAGATGAAGGCACTTTCGTTATAAGAGAAATTCTTCCTAAAAGCAACGTTTCGCAATACGTTCAGACCACAAAATCCAATTTCGGAAGAGGCGGAATGTTAACAAAATGCCGCATAGCCAGAAAAACGGCAGATTCCGGAATTGAAGTTTTCATCGCTAACGGAACAAAACCTGAGGTTATCACAAACCTTTACAACAGAGAAAAAGATTTTGTCTGCACCCATTTTGCGGCTGGCGAACATTCCCCCGCCGTAAAAAAATGGATTGCATATTCTGACGGTTTTACCAAAGCAACGGTCGTTATCAACAAAGGAGCCCAAGAAGCACTTTTGAACCGAGAAAAAGCAGCAAGTCTGCTCTATCCGGGCGTTATAAGATTTGAAGGCGAGTTCAAAAAAGACGACCTCCTTTTGATAAAAAACGAAGAGGGCGAAACCATCGGAGTTGGAAAAGCCGGCTCCGACAAAGACAAAATCCTTAAATCAAGCCCCGAAAAACACTCGAAACCTATTATTCATTACGATTATCTCTATATTTATCCTCAAACTATAAAATGATTATGAACATTTTGCAGCAACTGGAACAAGTAAAGGCAGCTTCACGCGAAATGCCTTTAACTGATGAAAAATCATCGGAAATTCTAAACAAAATTGCCGATGCTCTCATCGAAAACACCGATAAAATTATCACTGCTAACTCATTAGACTTGAGTCGTATGGACAAATCAAATCCGATGTACGACAGACTTCTTTTAACAAAAGAACGCATCATAGACATCGCTAATGACACCCGTCATGTAGCTACTCTAAAAGTTCCGTATTCAAAGGTTTTGGAAGAAAAAGAACTTTCTAACGGTCTAATACTCAAAAAAGTAAGTGTACCATTAGGCGTTATAGGCGTAATTTACGAGGCACGCCCTAACGTTACGGTTGATGTTGCGGCTTTAAGTTTGAGATCAGGAAACGCTGTTGTTCTCAAAGGCGGTTCCGATGCTAAAGAATCGAATACCGTTTTAACCGAAATTATGCATAAAGTTTTGGAAAATAACGGTTTAAACAAAAATATCATTCAGCTTTTACCTCCCGGACACGAAGCTGCAAATTCTCTTATGAACGCAGTAGGATACATTGACGTTTTGATTCCCAGAGGTTCTAAAAATCTTATTAACACTGTCAGAGACAATGCAAAAGTGCCTGTAATCGAAACAGGTGCAGGTGTTGTGCATACTTATTTTGACAAGGACGGTGATTTGGAAAAAGCTAAAAAAATTATTTTCAACGCTAAAACCCGTCGCGTAAGTGTCTGCAACGCCTTGGACTGTCTGATTATCCACGCTGACAGACTGAAAGATTTGCCTGAAATTTGTGCACCGTTAGTAGAGAAAAACGTTGAGATTTTCGCTGACGAAAAAGCATATTCCGCACTTCAAGGAAAATATTCCGCAACTCTGACCCATGCTCAAATATCGGATTTCGGTCGCGAATTTCAATCCTTGAAAATGGCTGTCAAAACCGTTGAAAATTTCTCTCAAGCTTTGGAGCATATTTACAAATATTCATCAAAACATTCGGAGGCAATTATCACCGAAAACGAAAATACGGCTCTGAAATTTTTGAATTCTGTAGATGCAGCTTGTTGTTATCATAACACTTCAACGGCTTTTACGGACGGTGCACAGTTCGGATTAGGTGCTGAAATAGGAATCAGCACTCAAAAACTTCACGCCCGCGGACCTATGGCACTAAAAGAACTTACAACTTACAAATGGCTGATTTTCGGTAACGGACAAGTAAGAGGTTAAGGCTTTTTTTCTAAATCATGTCAGAGGAAAATCTTAAAACAACAGCTGCAAAAGGATTGTTTTGGGGCGGAGTCAGCAATGTTACTCAACAAATGCTGAATCTCTGCTTCGGAATTTTTTTGGCAAGAATACTTTCCGTAAGCGATTACGGTCTTATAGGAATGTTAACAATTTTTTCCGCCCTTGCCAATGCCGTTCAAGAAGGCGGTTTCCGCTCCGCTCTGACGAACAAGAAAAACGTTAAAAACGAAGATTATAATTCAGTTTTTTGGACAAGTTTTTTGTTAGGAATTATACTGTATGTAATTCTGTTTTTTTCGCTGCCCAAAATTGCTGAATTTTTTAGAACTCAAGAACTTATACCGCTGGGACGGTTTATGTTCCTGAGTTTTGTTTTTTCGAGTTTGGGAACCGCGCATAATGCCTATCTATTTAAAAATCTGATGGTTAAAGAGATGTCAAAAGCAACTTTAACAGCCTCTTTAATTTCGGGTATAACGGCTCTAATAATCGCATTTTCGGGATACGCATATTGGGCAATCGCAACAATGAACGTGGTTTATGTTTTTGTTACGACCGTAATGTTTTGGATTTATTCGCCGCTAAGGCCTAATTTCAAAATCAGTTTCAAACCCATAAAAGAAATGCTGCCGTTTTCTTCAAAACTTCTCATAACAATTATATTTCAGATACTTAACGATAATTTTTTCTCGGTTCTTTTGGGACGCTTTTTCTCAAAAATCGAAGTCGGTTTTTACACTCAAGCCTACAAATGGACAAATACCGGCACTCAAACAATTTCGCTTGCAATAGAAAACGTTATGCAACCCGTTTTGTCAAAAACCGAAAAAAATTCCTTACTGAAAGTTTTTAACAAGCTAATGCAAACAACTGTTTTCGTGTCGTTTCCGAGTATGCTGATTTTAGCATTAATTGCTCCCGAATTTATCGAAATAACAATCTCTAACAAGTGGGCAGAAAGCGCAACAATTATGAAAATTCTCTGCGTTTGGGGCGCATTTTATCCAGTCGGCAAACTTTATCAAAAGCAACTTCTAAGCGGTTCAAAATCAGGGACTTTAATGTTTTGCGTAATAACAAATTGCTTGTTGCAGATTTCGACAGTAGTTTTTACTTTCAAATATGGAATCTTAATGATGGCGACTTTTTATGTCGTGGTTAACATTCTGTGTATCTTCTTGTTACATTATTTCGTAAGAAGAATCAACGGCGTAAGTCTTAAAAATCTCTTTTTCAATATTTTGCCTTTTCTTTCGGCGGCAGTTTTAGCGGTTTTAACAGCCGGAATACTCTCCTACCCTATTTCAAACATTTATTTTAGGGCGATAACAAAAATTCTAATTTCAGGCGGTTTGTACTTGTTAATACTAAAACTTGCCAAAAGCGAAACCCTCTCGCAATCACTTGATTTTCTGAAAGATTTCTTACAAAAGAAAAAAAAGTAAACGTTTTTCTTTTTTTCCACGCTAAAAAAAACTATTTTTGCAATTAGATTTTGAAAACCGGCAATGGAAAATTTTATAGTATCGGCACGAAAATACAGACCATCGACCTTTGATACGGTTGTAGGTCAGGGCAGCATAACGGCAACGCTGAAAAATGCCATCAAAAACAAGCAGTTAGCACAAGCATATTTGTTTTGCGGACCAAGAGGAGTCGGCAAGACAACGTGTGCGAGAATTTTTGCTAAAACAATCAATTGTTTGAATTTAACGCCCGAACTTGAGGCCTGCAACGAATGTGAGTCTTGCAAAGCCTTCAACGAAAACCGTTCATATAATATTCACGAACTTGATGCAGCAAGTAACAACTCGGTCGATGACATAAGGCAACTCATTGATAAAGTGAGGATTCCCCCACAAATCGGTAAGTACAGCATTTATATTGTCGATGAAGTCCACATGCTTTCGACAGCCGCCTTCAACGCTTTTTTGAAAACGTTGGAAGAGCCGCCTGCACACGCTAAATTTATACTCGCCACAACGGAAAAACATAAAATTTTGCCGACTATTTTGTCGCGTTGTCAGATTTTCGATTTCAACAGAATGAAAGTTGAAAACATTGTCGGACACCTTCAGAATTTGGCAAAAAAGGAAGGCATTGAGGCTGACCCAAACGGTCTTAACGTTATCGCACAAAAAGCCGACGGCGGTATGAGAGATGCGCTTTCATTTTTTGACCAAATAGTAAGTTTTTCGGGCAAAAAGTTTACGTATCAGGACGTTATCAACAATCTTAACGTCTTGGATTATGAATATTATTTCCGCCTTGTGGATTATTTCAAAGCAGGAGATGTCGTTAATTCGTTACTCATTTTTAATGAAATCCTCAACAAAGGCTTCGATGCACACCATTTTGTAACGGGGCTTTCACAACATTTAAGGGATATAATGGTTTGCCGTGATGCAGCTACCGTACAACTTTTGGAAGTCGGTGCCGACATTAAAGACCGTTATAAAAAACAAGCACAAGAATCAACTTTGCCGTTTTTGTACACTGCACTCAACATCACAAACCGTTGCGATTTGGATTACCGCGACAGCAAAAACAAAAGACTTTTAGTGGAATTGATGCTGATGCAATTATGCAATATTGGCGGTAAAATAGTTTCACAAACCTCTGTTAATCAAAGTGTTGCACAACCGCAAATACAAGCCCCCGCCCCGCAACAAAACATTCAACAGACTCCAAAAGAAACAATACCGCAAGCCACAATTCAAACACCGCAGCAAACAATACCGCAAACGGCAACAAAACCCGCAACGCAAGTTGTTTCTACTGCACAAACTCAACCCTCTGCAACAACTCAACCGCAACAAAACGTCGGTCAGATAAGCATCAGAGAGTTGATGCAAAGACAAAAACAACAGGCTGAGGCTCAACAGCAAAAACTTCAAGAAGAAAAAGCAGCACAAGCTCCTATTCAAAGCAATGAATGTCAAGATTTTACGCCAGAACAAGTGGAATTGTTATGGAAGAAATTAGCAGAAATTTATAAAACGAAGAAACCACGTTTACACGCTATTTTTGCAAGTTCAGTTCCGAAAATCAAAGATAATTACGTTTTGGAAATGAGCCTTCAAAACTCACTTCAAATCGATACTATTAATGAAGTAAAAACCGGTTTCGTGGGTTATGTCAGAAAAGAATTGCATAATTCTAAAATTGAGATTGTTACCAAAGTCGAAGAAAACAATTCAAACTCAAATGTAGTTTATACGGACGTTGATAAATTCAATTTCCTAAACTCGCAAAACAACAATCTCGGCATATTAAAAACTGAACTTAATCTTGATTTTGTGTAAAAAAAAATGCGCGTTAAAAAGCTAAATATCGTAAACTTTAAAAATCACGGCGAAAAAGAATTCTCGTTCAACAAAAAGATAAATTGCTTTGTCGGCAAAAACGGTGTCGGCAAAACCAATGTTTTGGACGCTCTTTATTATTTGTCGTTCAGCAAAAGTTTTATTAATTCCACTGACAGTCAAAACATCAAAAACGGAGAAGATTTTTTTTCGTTAAGAGGAGTTTATCAGGTAAAAGAAATGGAAGAACACATACTTTTGTCATTCGACAAAAACAAGGGCAAAACCTTGAAACGCAACGACAAAGAGTATGAAAAAATAAGTGCGCACATAGGATTGTTGCCGCTTATAATCATCAGTCCGCAAGATATAAAACTAATTTTTGACGGCAGTTCTGAACGCAGAAAATTCATAGATTCAGCTCTTTCGCAGTTCGACAGCGGACATTTGATAGCATTACAAAATTATAATCGCGCTTTACTTCAAAGGAACAAAATCTTAAAAACATCATCCGGCGGAGGTTCAATAGATCCGATAATACTCGAAATGTGGGATGCACATTTAATCAGCAACGGCGAAAAATTATACGAAAACCGTAAAAAATTCATCACAAGTTTTACAGATAAGTTTACGGAATATTATAATAAAATTTCAGCCGAAAGTTCTGAAAAACCGTCGCTAAAATATTTTTCGCAATTGGAAACAGAAAATATTGCAGACCTTTTGAAACGAAATTTACACAGAGATGAATTTTTACAATACACCTCATCGGGGGTTCACAAAGACGATTTAATTTTTCAAGTCGGAGATTTGCCGCTGAAAAACTGCGGCTCTCAAGGTCAGCAAAAAACTTTTTTAACAGCCTTAAAATTAGCACAATACTCGTTTCTCTCGGCTACGGGTGAAAAACCGATTTTGCTTTTAGACGATATTTTTGACAAGTTGGATCCCTTTAGAGTGAACTCTATCGTGGATTTGGTATTAAAAGACGATACTTTCGGACAAATTTTTATAACACATACCAACGAAAACGATTTAGGGAAAATATTAGAAAAAACGGGCGAAGAGTTTGAAATGTTTGAATTATAAAAACTCCTCCCCCGCCATTAAAAAAAATTTTTAATTTATTTTTTCAACCAAAAATCTCAAGTCATCTTTATTCGCTTGAAGATAACGCAAAACTTGAAGTGTTTGAAAACTACATTGCATATTTGTACTAACATCGTAACAAAAAGCATACGTACTGATTATTCCGCTTTTTGAGCCTGAAAAACTAAACCGCGGACATCGCTCTATCGGGTTGCCATTTTTATCGGTTATCGTAATACGGAAAAAATCTGTTGAGTCCTTGCCTGAAATTTCAGGGGTCATTGCCGATAAAATGCGAATTGTCTGACTCGATTTATCAATAAAATCATTAAGATACACATCAAGTGTTTGCGCTTCTAATCTTATATTTCCGGAAATATCTTTTTTCAAAGGCTTTAAACTTAAAAACGGGACGTCGTCTTGCAAATCAAGAGCGACATAAAATCCGTCCAAAGTCTTAGAATTGAAAACAGCTTCATTACTATCTTTTTTAAAAAAATGAGATAGATTAATTCCTAAACCAATCAAAAGCTTTAATCCCAAAAACGCTAAAAATCCTCCGAAAACTATATAATACGCCATTTTAATTTTTCTCTTATGCGCCTTTTCTTTAAGCAAATCTCCCTGACATTTTTTTACATAATTCTGAACATCAGGGTACTCCTTAAAATCAGTTATCATTGCATCAATATTTTTTTCCGCCGAAGAAGAATCATCTTTAGACAAAAATCTATAAAACTTCACATACATAACCAATCCGAAAAAAAACAAAACCACTGAAACAAAAATATTCGCAATAGACTCATCCGAGGCACCGTTAATTAAAGCATCTATAGCAAATAATACGGAAAACAATATCATAAAAATAGGTAAACCAGCCCTTATCATCGCCGAAAAATTTTTCGGATGACTGTTTTTATACTCCTCCAAAAGCGTTTCCAATACAGAAGACTGCGCTTTGAATTTTACTCTAATCGGATTCATAATTTTTAATTTTTAGAAAACAGTATAATAATATGCACTATCAGCAACTTCCTTTAGTCTATCGTAATTATTCGTTGATTTTTTTGAAACAAAATCACCATAATAATGACCTTTACCGTTTTTCAGCATCACTGAAACATCATCGTCATCATCATGAAAACGTATTATTATCGGATATAAATCCTTTCCGACAGGTTTCTTGTTTTTGTCCCAAAGAAAAACTTTCAAGACACAAGTATCAGAATCTCCATTTTTTTTGCCGGTCGAAATAAGATTTAAATTATCAACCCGAATTTTGTAAACGATTTTTCCAGTCTCTGCATCATATTCATTAATTCTATATCCGCCCTCCATAATAGGGTCAAACATTAAAGTTGCATCATCCTTTACTGAAAAAAAACCGGCATACATATCGGAAACAGGATATACGGGATGTGGTTTCAACACTTTTGAAAATTCTGACATTTCATAAATTTTCGGATATGTATTACGGCTAATCTGATACTGCTCCGAAATTGACGGTGCCCTTAAATAGAGAATAACAGGTACAGCCATCATCAACAAAAATAAAGAGGTTATTATACTTCGGTTCGTAGAACGCATTTTTTTGATTTTGTTAATTTCACCTGAATAATTCTCAAGCAATTTTTTAGCATCATAATTCTCACCATACAAAGTATCTGTCTGACGGGAATACATTTCATACGAATTAATCGCCGAATAATATTCTTTATCAGCAACTTGCACCGGAGAATCCCCTTTTTGCATACTTTTAGCGGCAAGCATTATCAACGAAGTTATCAACAAAAAAGACGACCAACATAAATAGCTTGTATCATCAGCAGCCGAACTGATTATCAAAAACGCTGCTGCAAAATAAAACAAAATAACGTCAATTCTGAACATTAAAACAGTTAAAAACGTTGGTTTAGGAGCTTTTTTCAGTTTGTCAATTGCCGCTTGAATATTTTGAATAAGGGTTTCAACATTAAATTCGGAATCGGACTTTTCATGAAGAATATGCCCGCAAAAAGAACAAACATTACTGATAAGCGGAAACGGTGCACCGCAATCAGGACAATTTTTAATATTTTGTCTTTCTAATTCTGTTTTAAGATTTTCCCTACGGATAATCTGCATTTCTTCACCCTGAACATTAAGAACATTAATATCCTTATTTTCATGATGTTCAAGTTCAGCACCGCAATATTGGCATTGATGAGAAAGAAGCGGAATTTGCGAGCCGCAAGCGGGGCATCGTTTGAGTTCTTCCCTTGAAAAATCATTCAAACGACGCTGCAAAGCGTTATTAATATACTGATTAATTTCTGCCTCCGGAATACCGTCATTTAATGCAGCCTTAATGATAGTTTGTCTTTCAACATAAGTTAAGACTCTGTCTTTCAATGCCTCGGCAGTCAGCATCATTATTTTTTTTGATATAGCCATACGATTTCTGGTTGAAAAATTCAGAGACAAATATAAAAAAATAAATAATCTGCCCAAAACATTTTTTATAATTTTTCCAAAAAGCGCGTTTTAAAATCTCCTTGGTCTTGGAAAATAAGCTCTTTCATAGTGCGTTATATCCGTAACAGAAGAACCTTTGTGCAAAACAGTTATAACATCAAGACGAGCTTCTTCCTTGCGATTGTATTTTGCGATATAATAACGGGCAGCATTTATGATATTGCTTTGTTTGCGGCGGTTGACTGCGCTTTCAGGAGAGCGTAAAAAATTTTCGTCGCGAGTCTTGACTTCAACAAAAACAAGAAAATTATCTTTCGTTGCAATTATATCCACTTCCAAATGTCCGGCTCTAAAATTCCGTTCCAAAATATTATACCCCTTGCTAATCAACAAATTAACAGCCGCTTCTTCACCTAATAATCCGATTTCTTGTTTTGTCATAATAATATTCTATTTTTAGTCAAGCAATTTATTTAATTGTTCTAACGAGATATTAATTTTCTCGGAAATATCTTTGCGAGATAATCCCATAGCAAACAAAGTCTTAGCAAAAGCAGATAATTGCGCATTTTGTTGCGATAATTGTTTGTCTTTCAGTGATAACTGTTCTTTCTGTTCTGCTAACTTTTCTTTCTGCTCTTCAACAATTTCTTCAAGTTCTGTCCAGTTTTCTAAGTCTTCGGCAAATTCGTCCTCAAACATCATATTCGTTTTCGTTTCTTTGTCAGAAGCCGCACTAACTAACTGTCTCACAACAGCATTATAACCCTCAGGCTTGTTTTCAATATTATCGTCAAGAAGAAGATAATGTGCATCATTCGGCATGACATTACTTTGGTCGAAAATTTCCAAAAATTCTTCAACCTTTGACCGTGCATTTTTACGCAAATACGGAATCTGAACAACAACAGAATCGTGGGATAAGTATCTGAAAAACGGATTCAAAGCGGCTTTTTCCACTGGCTCTCCTAAGGCATTTTTTGCTTGCGGTGAATAGTAAACAACCGGCTCGGTTACATCGTCTAACGGGTGTCCCAAAATATAAATTGCAACTATATGAATCGGAATTTCTTGCTTTATTTCAACAACTTTCTTCTTTCTGTTAACGCGTTGAATGTTTTTTACTTCATACGCCTCAGAATCGTAAAGTTTTGCAAGATAACGTCTAAAACGGACAATTTCAGTACTTTTTTCCGCCTTTTGAAGTTCAATGCTGACCATTTCAAACGTGCCGTCAGGATTCTTTATTTTTGCTAAAAAGTCAAGGCGCAAAACTGCAAACTTCTTTAAATCAGCACGTATGAGTTCATTGTTTTTTAGTTCAACTTCAACAATGTCCCTATTCAAAAGCGCACTAAGAAGTATCATGCAGACTTTGTTGTTCTGCATCATATACTTGAAAACTGAATCATATATCGGATTGGCAATCTGTATCATGGCTGAAAAAATTTTTCTCTGCAAATGTAAAACATAATTTTTATTTGTCAAAGAAATTGCATAAAAAAAATCCCGAACCGGGACGAAAGAAAAAGTCTTAATTCGGGATTGATTATGATTTTACAAAATAGAATTTACTTTTTATCATACACAAAATACACAATTTTGTTTAAAGTTAGTATAAATCAGAAAGTTCACAGCGTCCAAACACTCATTTCGATTATAAAGAAATTTGCAGAGAAATTTATAAACAAACAAAAGAAACCATTTTTTCTGCATTTTATTCTTGGAATTTAAATATTATTTTGCTTTCTTTGTGAAAACTTTAAAGACTTAATAAATATGTTTACATTAATAAATTTACCTTATTCAAACGAGGATTTATCGCCTGTGATAAGTTCTCAAACTTTGAGTTTCCATCATGGAAAACATCTTCAAACATACGTCAATAATCTTAACAATTTGCTGAAAGATAGCGAATTAGAAAAATCTTCGTTAGAAGAAATAGTAAAAAAATCTTCTGGGGCAATTTTCAATAATGCCGGTCAGATTTTGAATCATAATTTGTATTTTCTTCAATTTCAGAAAGTTAAGGAGGATAACAAGCCGGAGGGAAAAATTGCGGAGTTAATTAACAGAGATTTCAAAAGTTTTGAGGATTTCAAAGATGAATTTTCAAAGAAAAGTGC